>JAGLKG010000242.1 GCA_023141835.1 Maribacter sp.
CCTTTAGATAAACGTGCCAAATCCAAAGATTGATTTATTAGGCGCTCTCGTTTTTTGGACGTTTTGGTGTTCAAAATTTCCCCAATAAGCTCATGATTGGTGTTTACGATCAAATTGTACATTTCTGGCATATTACCCATGCCGAACATTCCGCCACCGCCACCGCTTTGTTGCATCTCTTTCATTCTACGCATAAACTCGGGCTCAGTGATAATAAATGGAGATGCATTACTATCCATGGCCTCCATTTGAATAGTATATCCCTTGTCTGTGATTACTTCCTCTAAATTTGTTTTAAGCTTTTCCTTTTCTTCATCTGATAGTTTGGATATTTGGGTATCTTCTTTTTTAATGAGATTATCCAAATGGTCCGCATCTACCCTTGCAAATGAAAGTTTCTCTTTTGAGGTTTCAAGCTTTTGCATCAAATGGGATATAATTGGTGAATCCATCAACAAAACCTGATAACCTTTGGCTTTGGCCGCCTCAATATAACTGTGCTGCCCTTCTTTGTCCGATGTATAGAGAACCACTAATTTTTCATCCTTGTCAGTTTGATTGTCCCTTATCTTTTCTTGTAATTCTTCAAAAGTGAAAAATTCACCATCAACAGTAGGGTAAAGTGCAAATTTGTCAGCTTTTTCAAAGAACTTGTCTTCTGAAAGCATTCCATATTCAATGACAATTTTAATATCATTCCATTTGGCTTCAAAATCTTCCCTATTACTTTTAAAGAGTGAACTTAATTTGTCCGCTACCTTTCGCGTGATGTAAGATGAGATTTTCTTTACGGCACCATCGGCCTGTAAATACGAACGGGAAACGTTCAGGGGAATGTCTGGAGAATCAATGACCCCTCTTAGCATCGTCAAAAATTCAGGGACAATTCCTTCGACGTTGTCGGTTACAAAAACCTGGTTTTGAAAGAGTTGTATTCTATCTTTCTGCATGTTAAGGTCGTTGCCCAATTTTGGAAAATATAAGATTCCCGTTAAGTTAAACGGATAATCTACATTCAAATGAATATTGAACAGTGGTTCCTCAAACTGCATAGGGTAGAGTTCCCTATAAAAGCTTTTGTAATCTTCATCTTTAAGTTCAGCGGGCTGTTTGGTCCAAGCCGGGTTGGGGTTGTTTATAATATTATCAACCTCTTTGGTTGGCGCTGGATCTTCGTCCTTTGCCCCTTCTGGTTTTGGTAGCGTTTCCGTTTTTGTACCAAATTTAATGGGAATTGGCATGAACTTATTGTACTTGTTCAGTAGTTCACTAATTCGATTCTCTTCAAGGAATTCGGTAGAATCCTCGGCGATATGAAGAATGATTTCGGTTCCGTGATCTTCTTTTTTTCCTTTTTTCAAGGTAAATTTAGGAGACCCATCACAGGACCAATGAATAGCAGGTTCATCTTTATAACTCTTTGAGATGATTTCTACTTTTTCAGCCACCATAAAGGAAGAGTAAAACCCTAAACCAAAATGCCCTATGATGCCAGCATCTTTGTCGGCGTCCTTGTATTTATCCAAAAACTCTTCTGCACCAGAAAAAGCTATGTCATTAATATATTTTTTGACCTCTTCCTCTGTCATGCCCAATCCTGGATCAATGATATGGAGTTTTTTACCCTCTTTATCTACTTTTACTTCAATCATAGGGTTGTCATATTCAACCTTGGCCTCTCCAATTGAGGTTAAATGCTTAAGTTTTAGAGTGGCATCCGTTGCATTCGAAATGAGTTCTCTAAGAAAAATTTCGTGGTCACTGTAAAGAAACTTTTTTATTAACGGAAATATATTATCTACCGAAACATTGATTTTGCCTGTAGCCATTGTTTTTTAGTTTTAAATATTAATCATTCTGGATGGTCAAAAAAAATACCATAGTTGCATACCGTGACAAACTGGCATTATTTTTTTTGGGTTTCTAAAGATCGAGGCAGGAAATTACAGAATATTGGCCATGATTGTGACAGCCGAGTACACATGAATACCCCGGATTTTTTCGGGTTATTTTTGTTATCTTAGGCATTTGGTTTACAATTTTTATTCGTTTTATTATTCATGAATCGGATAGAGAATTCAAACTTTCAAGAAATATAAAGAGACCCATATATGTACAATTCAAAAATAATAGGACTCGGGTATTTTGTTCCGGAGAATGTGGTTACCAATGACGATTTATCCAAAATAATGGATACTAATGATGAGTGGATTCAAGAACGAACCGGAATAAAGGAACGGCGACATGTAATAAAGGGAGAAGAGACCACTACTACAATGGGGGTTAAAGCTGCCAAAATTGCTATTGAGCGTGCTGGAATTGATAAGGATGATATTGACTTTATCATTTTTGCAACCCTAAGTCCGGATTATTATTTCCCGGGACCAGGAGTTTTAGTACAACGGGATTTGGGAATTAAGACCATTGGTGCCCTTGATGTAAGAAATCAGTGTTCTGGATTCGTCTATGGCATTTCTGTCGCGGATCAATATATAAAAAGTGGAATGTATAAAAATGTATTGGTTATAGGTTCCGAAGTACATTCTACTGGACTTGATTTTACGACGCGTGGCAGGGGCGTATCGGTTATTTTCGGTGATGGGGCCGGGGCTGCAGTTATGAGCAGGGAAGAAGATGCCAAAAAGGGCATACTTTCAACACATTTGCATTCAGAAGGGCAGCATGCTGAAGAATTGGCATTGATAGCGCCAGGAATGGGAAAAAGATGGGTCACTGATATTATCGAAGATAATGACCCTAATGATGAGTCGTACTTACCAGTTATGAACGGACAGTTTGTTTTTAAAAATGCCGTTGTTCGATTTAGTGAAGTTATTGTGGAAGGTTTACAAGCGAATGCCTTGGGCAAAGAGGATATAGACTTACTCGTGCCCCACCAAGCTAATTTAAGGATTTCACAGTTTGTACAGCGGAAATTTGGGTTAAACAATGACCAGGTCTTTAACAATATTATGAAATACGGTAATACTACGGCTGCCTCAATACCCATTGCGCTGACCGAAGCCTGGGAACAAGGAAGAATAAAAGAAGGCGATTTAGTGGTGTTGGCCGCTTTTGGCAGTGGTTTTACCTGGGGCAGTGCCATAATTAGATGGTAAAAAATAAAACCCCGACAAATATCGCCGGGGTTTCTTAATTGCCAAATTGCCAGTTGAAACCAACCAACCATCATTCCAACTAGTTTTGCCAATTAATTTTTAGAGCATTCTACACTATGCTTGTTCAATATGGCTATTGCAATCGTTGAGAACTTATCGGTTGTACCTCAATTCTAAATCTGTCGTGGCCTAAGGAGGTTACTTACGATGATTGCAATTGTACTATCTTTTTTTAAGTTTTATTCGCTTTTGATTGGTTATTTGGTGATATATAATGGACGATGAGAATAGGAATATGTTACTCTTCTTTTCAACTTTAACACATTTTAACGAAAGACTTAAAAGAAAGATAAAGACGTGTAAATGAAATGTGTTGTAATTAAGATGATTAAAAGTGGAGTAAAGAAACTTGTTGTTGGACTCGAGGATATAAAAGCATAAAACCCTGACGTTTCCGCCAGGGTTCCTTTCGCTGATAGGCTATACTAAACACTAACCATTAACTATAAACATATAGCTTTATCAACGATCTTTATTTGGTTAACCTCATCGTTAATGAATCCATTTTGGTGATATTCCCAAAATATCCATTTTAAGAAAAAGTTACATTTGCATTAACTATTAATACGTAGATGTTCGGGTTACTTTAAAACATAACAAGTTCTTCGGTAATTTTATATCAAAAACGTATTTTGCACAAAGGTTTGTTCTAAAATCGAAAAATTGCAAGTAGTAAAACTTACAAGGCGCAAATTAATACCAATTTAAATGATTTCCAAAATATACACACAATTACTTTGTGTTTAAGTCCAAAAAGATAAACAGTGGACTATTCTGATATTATTAACCTACAATTCGTAAGGTTAATATTTGATAAAGAAGCGTAAAACCCTTCTTTTGCGAGCTACTTATGGTAAATGATATCAAAATAGAAGTAGCCTGTTCCATGGTTTTGTTGGTTACAAATTAGTTTTAAAAACCCAACATTTGAGCGACTTTGGGTCAAACTTGTAATGGGGGTTAAAAAGGCCATATTAATGGAATTAGAAGCATAGATACTGCAAAAAATATTAACAATAAGGGCAGTCCTACCTTAAAATAGTCCATAAATTTATATCCGCCTGCAGACATTACCATAGCGTTTGTTGTTGTCCCCATAGGCGTTAAAAAGGCAGTTGAAGCACTTATGGCAACCGCAATCATAAAAGGTTCGGGCGAAATATCCAGGGTGCTCGCCGCTAGTATGGCAATAGGGGCCATTAAAACAGCAGTAGCCGAATTATTTATAGTTTGACTAAACCCTGTAGTCAGAAGAAAAACGCCACCTAATAAAAGAATAGGATGAATTGAACCTAATGAAGTGACCAAACCATTAGCTGCCATTTGGGCAACCCCAGTTTTTTGCATGGCGATACCCATAGGAATCATAGCGGCGATCATGACCACACTGGTCCAGCTTATTCCTTTATACGCCTTAGTAATAGGTACACATCCCGTTATAAGGACTATCCCTGCACAAATTAGACCTGCAATCGCTCCGGGGACAATTTTAAGAACCAAAAGAAATACCATAAGTCCCAATGCACCCAAAGCTACAAATGATTTTGGATGAAGGGTGTCTACGTCCTTTGCCATGCCTTCCGGGCTTCCGCATATAACAAGATTTTCATACATATTCTTAAGCGAACCTATGCTATTCCATGTTCCCCGAATTAAAAAGGCATCGCCTGCCTTGATTTTTATGGTTTTGTCTTGTAGGGGCTTATTGTTCCTCGAGGCAGCCAATAATTGAATGTTGTATTTTTTTAAGTAATCACCCAAATGTATTTTACGCCCTACCAAAATAGATTTTGGGGTGACGATTACTTCTGACATTCCCACCTCTTGGTTGATCAGATTGGTTTTTAACTCTTCATTTATTTGCTCTAAGGGTTGAAGGCCCAATCTAAAGGTTATCATTAATTTGTTGATAGCTTCTGAATCACCTTTGACTGTGATAATATCATGATATTGAAATTCGGTTTCATCATCAGGGAATTCAATAAAAGCTGGAGTTTTGAGTTGTAACAGACTTGGGAACCTTCTTTTTAATCGAATAATTGAAATATTATATTTCCCTTCAAAACCCCAGTCCTTGATTTTGGTGCCAATAAGGATGGATGGCGATCTTACCCTAAGTCTAAAATAGTTATCATCGACCTTATAGGCCTCAATCCATTTATACAGTTCGGATTCTATATTTATGGGTCTGTTTTTGGTTTTGTGGCTGGGAAGCATTTTGTGTCCAAAGAATTTAAAATATAAAATAAGTACAATCAATAACGGAATGCCTATTAAACTAAACTCGAAAAAGGAAAAGCCTTCGTGACCGTGTTCAATGAGTGCGTCGCTGGCTATAATATTAGGAGGTGTTCCTGTCAAAGTCAGGAGTCCCCCCGTATTGGAGCCAAAGGCCACAGGCATTAAGAGCTTGGATGGCATGGTGCCAATCTTCCATGCCGAGGACACAGTTACCGGGAGTAAGGTTGCGACAGTGCCTGTATTGCTCACAAAACCTGATAGGAAACCAGAGCCGAGCGTTAAAATCACAAGAAGTTTAGACACACTTTTTCTGGACCATTGAATGAATTTTTGACCTGCTAGAGCAGTCCATCCGGTTTGTGATAATCCTTCGCCAATAATGAACAACGACGCAATCATAATGACAGTAGGATTGCTAAATCCGCTCAAGGCTTCTTTTAAATCTAGAATTCCTACCAGAAATAGACTAAGCATGGAAAGGAGGGCTACAACATCAGGGGTGAATTTTCCCCAGACAAAAAGTGCAATGGTTATGACAAGGATAATAAGTAAATAGGTCATGATGTTTTAAATCTAGAAACGCATAATTTTAAAACACAAAAGTACAGCATAAAATGGTAATAATACTCTTTGAAGTCCCTAAATATGGGTATTTGTCAAAAAATGAAAGGCTCTGTTTTTGCAGGAAAAACTATGAAGAATGTTATTGTTTTTTACCATTTTTTTTCCTAATGAGAAATAATCCAATAAACGTGAGTAACCCGTTCAGCGGTAGCAATTCATATCCGAAGACGTACCCTCCTAGATTTTCGGGGGGAAGCTGTCCAAGAATATAACTTAGTGTGACCGATAGAATTGCCACTATCCATACATAATTGTCCTTGATTTTGTGATTTGTGAATATACCAAAGGCAAACAACCCTAACAAGGGTCCATAGGTATATGACGCTACCTTCAAAAGTCCATCTATTACATTGGTGTCCAATATATGTTTGAACAAGATCACAACAAGTATCAATAATAAACTCATCCCAACATGTGTAACCTTTCGTATTTTCTTCCTATCCGTATTGGGTTTCTTCTCGATTCCCAAAAAGTCAACGCAAAATGAGGTGGTCAATGCAGTCAATGCACTATCGGCACTGCTATAGGCCGCTGCAATAAGCCCTAACATAAAGGTAATTGCCACTGTAATTCCAAGCCCACTGTTCAGGGCAATTTCGGGGAAAAGAAGATCGGATTTTGGTTTCCCGTCCATTAAAGGAATTCCAATTTGTAATTTTTCTGCATAGATAAATAGCAATGCCCCCAACAGCATGAAGACAAAAGTCACGATAACCATGACCACACTAAAACTTACCATGTTTTTCTGGGCATCCTTCAAGGTCTTACAGGTGAGGTTCTTTTGCATCATATCTTGATCGAGACCAGTCATACATATGGTAATGAACATTCCTCCTAAGAACGATTTAATTAAATGTTTCTTATCCAAGAAGTCATCAATGAACATTATTTTATTGTATTGCTTGAGTTCGTTGGAGGCCAAAAATTCTGATAAGCTCCATCCTAACTGCTCCAAAATAAAATAAATGGAGAGTCCTACGGATAAGAGCATAAACAGGGTTTGCAAAGTATCTGTCCAAACTATCGTTTTTATTCCCCCTTTAAATGTATACATCCAAATAAGTAAGATTGATAAGGTGACGGTCAATTCAAAAGGAACGCTCCATTCATCAAATACAAACTGTTGTAAGACGATTGCCACCAAAAAAAGTCGAAATGCGGCACCCAATACGCGCGAGACAAAAAATGAAATGGCCCCTACCTTATAACTTATAAATCCAAAACGACCGTCGAGATATTCATAAATGGAAGTAACATTTTGTTTGTAATAAATAGGAAGAAGTATATAGGCGGTCACCATATACCCCAAGAGGTAACCGAAAGCCACCTGCATATAACTAAATTGAGAGTCAGCAACCCATCCTGGAACAGAAATAAACGTTACTCCCGACAAGGACGCCCCAATCATTCCAAAAGCAACCAAATACCAAGGTGATTGCTTTCCAGCCTTGAAAAAATCTGCATTAGAATCGTTTTTCCCCGTGAAATAGGATATCAATAAAAGCAGTAGAAAATAAGCACCGATTAGGAGTAGAATGTGGGTGGCGGTCATAGAAATAAAATTCAAATGCAAAGTACAAAAAGAAAAAATAGTATGTAATTTTGCCTCTATGGATTTTTCATCAAAGCTTTTAGACAATGCCGTTCATGAGATGTCACAGCTCCCGGGTATTGGCAAGCGGACTGCGTTGAGATTGATGTTGCATTTATTAAAGCAACCTATCGAGCAGACCTTAAGATTGTCTTCTGCTCTGGAGAATCTTAGGGATAAAGTAAAATTTTGTACCAAATGCCACAATATCTCTGATGATGAACTCTGTGAAATATGTACAAACCCCAAAAGGGATGAGAGCGTGGTTTGTGTGGTTGAAGATATAAGAGACGTGATGGCCATTGAAAATACGGGACAATTCAAAGGTCTATACCATGTTTTGGGAGGTAAGATATCTCCAATGGAGGGCATTGGCCCCCAAGAACTGACTATTTCGTCTTTGGTGAGCAAGGTTAAAGAAGGGGAAATAAAGGAGCTTATTTTCGCATTGAGTTCTACGATGGAAGGTGATACTACCAATTTTTATATTTTCAAGCAATTGACGGGTCTTGATATTACGACCTCTACAATTGCCCGAGGCATACCAATAGGAGACGAATTGGAATATGCTGATGAAGTTACTTTGGGAAGAAGTATTTTGAACAGAATTCCTTTTGAAGGATCCTTGAAGTCAAACTAAATAGTATAGTAAGTTTAGTGAATGCCTTTTTGATTTATTAATTTTATAAAAATTTTTTCTGAAACAGCCTATAAATTAACAATATGTCAAAGTTTGAATTGAAATTACCAAGAATGGGCGAGAGTGTAGCTGAGGCAACATTGACCGCTTGGTTAAAAGAAGTTGGTGACACTATTGAAATGGACGAGGCAATTTTTGAAATTGCTACGGATAAGGTAGATTCAGAAGTGCCCAGTGAAGTTGACGGCGTATTGTTAGAAAAATTATTTAGCGTAGACGACATTATAAAAGTGGGTGATATCGTTGCTGTAATCGAGATTAACGGCGAAGTCACCAAGCTCGAAGAGGTGGTGGTTGCTCAGAGTAGCGCTGAAGAAGAGATGTCCGAAGATGTCATTGAAGCTGTTTCCGAAACCATCGTAAAGGCGAAAGAAACCGCAGTAGGCTCTGCACCGATACATTACGGCTCTTCTGAACGTTTTTATTCTCCTTTGGTAAAGAACATTGCCAAACAGGAAGATATATCCGTGGTAGAATTGGATACAATTCAAGGTACGGGAAAAGAAGGTCGGGTAACAAAGGCCGATATTTTATCATACTTAGGAAATAAAGAAGCATACACAACACAAAGTATTGCCCCAATTCCTAAAAAACCGGAACCGGTAGTTACAAAACAACAGCCAGAACCTAGTGTTGAAAAACAACAGACTTCTAGAGTATCTGCTTCAGGTAGTGATGAGGTCATAGAAATGACCCGAATGGGTAAACTCATTGCCAGGCACATGGTAGATAGTGTTTCCACCGCTGCGCATGTGCAGAGTTTTATAGAGGTAGATGTTACCAATATTGTCAATTGGAGAAACAAAATGAAAGATTCCTTTCAACAAACGGAAGGAGAGAAATTGACATTTACACCAATTTTCATGGAAGCCATTGCCAAGGCATTAAAGAAATATCCAATGATGAATATTTCGATCGATGGTGATACCATAATAAGGAAAAAGAACATTAATATTGGTATGGCGGCGGCCTTGCCCGATGGTAATTTAATTGTCCCGGTAATTAAGAATGCGGATCAATTAAATTTGGTGGGGATGGCAAAGGTAGTGAATGATCTGGCCCATAGATCTAGAAATAATGGGCTCAAACCTGATGAAGTTCAGGATGGTACCTATACCGTTACCAATGTCGGCACTTTTGGCAGTGTATTCGGAACGCCAATCATTAATCAACCACAGGTGGGAATCCTGGCCCTAGGGGCAATTCGTAAGATTCCATCGGTTATTGAGACCAATGAAGGTGATTTTATCGGTATTCGCAGCAAAATGTACATTTCCCACAGTTATGACCATAGAGTTGTGAACGGTGCTTTGGGTAGTATGTTCGCGAAAGCAGTAGCCGACCATCTTGAAGCTTGGGATGTAAACCGCGAAATTTAACCTCTATTTCATCATAATCATTGCAAATATTGTCTGTAAACAAGGATTTGTGATTATCCATTGGTTTGAAGTGTTTGTTCCAAGTATCTTTGCAAACTTTTACAAAAACCAAAATTCATCACTTAAAAATGAAGTATCATCTTCTTTCTCCTAGGAAAGTCCATTTTGTTCTTTTCTTAATGTTTTCTGCCACCCTGTTTTCCCAAAATGACCCATTGAAGTTTTATATAGATTGTAGGTGCGATAAAAACTTTGTGCGACAGGAGGTTTCTTATGTTGATCATGTAAGGGATCAGGCACAGGCCAATGTACAATTATTTATCTATGATATTACCAATGGAATGGGGGGTCGTTCGTATACGCTTGATTTTAAGGGCGTTGGGGATTTAGAGTCAATTACCAAGGAGTTGACCTATGATACTTCGAACAATATGACGTCGGATATGGTTAGAAAAGGTTTGGTTAAAAAAATAGTATCCGGATTACTGCCTTATCTATTGAAGTCTGGAATGGAGGATCGCATTACGTATTCCGTTTCCAAAGAGGAAATCGAAGATAAGGAAACTAAGGAAGATGATGATCCGTGGAATAGTTGGATTTTTGAGATCAATGGGCAGACCAATTTGCGTAAAGAATCCAGTAGAAGGTCATTTGATTATTTGATCGGGTTTGAAACGGATAGGATTACTGAAAAATGGCGTATCCGGACTGATCTACAAGTTAATCAAGCCAATAGCCGATTTTTCAGGGATGATGAAGAATTTTCGAGTAGAAGGGAAAGATACTTTGGATATGGCAGCATTGTGCGTAGCCTATCGGACCACTGGTCTGCAGGTATTTTTGGGGGAGCAAGTTATGACACCTATACAAATTTGGATTTGGCTATGAACATTACCCCGGCTATAGAGTACAATATATTTCCATATCGAGAGGTGCTCAAACGTGAAATCGTTTTTGCTTATAAAATAGGGTTTGCCTACAATGATTATATAGAAACTACCATTTTTGGAGAGGACATGGAATCGCGCTTTCAACATTCCATGGAGATTCAAGTGCGCTTTAGGCAGCAATGGGGAAGTGTCTATTCCAGAATAAGGGCTTCTAGTTTTTTAGAGGATTTTGCAAAAAATAGGGTTCAGTTCTACAGTTCTTTATCCGTTAGATTAGTTAAAGGACTATCTGTACGTTTTACATCCAATTTTGAATTGATTAGGGATCAGATCAATCTTCCAGCCGGATCGGCTTCACTAGAGGATGTGCTTTTGCGACAAAAACAAATTGCTACGGATTTTCAATTGCGAACGGGTGTAGGATTAAGCTATACTTTTGGTTCAGCGTTCAATAATATCATAAATACGCGGTTGTGATGGGCTTTTTTTTATCTTTAGGTATAAATATTATCAATAAGATGAAAATGCTATTCTTCTCTAATGCAGGTGTTAATTATTGAAGCTGGGAAAACGCCTTTGAAGAACCAGAACTGTTGCCGTGGTTATTTTCCCATACGCTTGAATAAAAGGGGGTATTCATTTCATCAGACATTTCTATATCCTATATTTGTTCAAACAAAATGAGGTATGGAATTAAAGCTTACAAGGCCAATCTGTTTTTTTGATCTTGAGACGACCGGAACCAATGTGGCCAAAGACAGAATCGTCGAGATTTCCATTCTAAAAATATACCCCAACGGAAATAAGGAAAGCAAGACATGGTTGGTGAATCCTGAAATGCAAATTCCAGATGAGGTCATTGCCATTCACGGGATATCTAACGAAAAGGTGGCCAATGAACCTACTTTCAAGGAGCTTTCCAAAGAAGTGTATACCATGGTCAAAAATAGTGATTTGGGAGGGTTCAATTCGGATCGTTTTGATATTCCATTACTTGCCGAGGAAATGTTGCGCGCCGATATTGATTTTGATATGAAGAATACAGTTTCAGTTGATGTGCAGACCATTTTCCATAAAATGGAAAAAAGAACCTTGGAAGCAGCTTATAAATTCTATTGCGACAGGGACCTTACAGATGCGCATAGTGCCGAGGCAGACGCCAATGCCACTTATGAGGTTCTACTTTCCCAGCTAGACCGTTATCCAGAGTTGGAAAATAATATTAAAAAGCTATCTGAGTTTTCAAGAAGAAAACAATCTGTGGATTTTGCTGGCTTCATTGGATTGGACGAAGATCAAGAAGAAATATTTGCTTTTGGAAAGCATAAAGGGAGGAAGGTACTTGATGTTCTGGATAAGGAACCCGGTTATTTTGGATGGATATTGAATGCAGATTTCCCGTTGTATACAAAAAAAGTGCTGACTCAGATAAAATTGAGCAAGTTGAACAATAAGTTGGGATAAATATGCATCTGGTTGTATTAACAAAAAACAATAAGGTTTTCTCACTAAATAGATAATATGGTGTGGACATCGAATATTTTTTGAAGAATAAACCTTAAATTAAAAGGTCTTACGACTTAGCTAAGTTATTGAAAGAACCAATTGCCATGAAGATAATTTGTATAGGCAGAAATTACACAGAACATATTAAGGAGCTTGCCAATGAGCGTCCTGAAGAGCCAGTTGTATTTATAAAGCCAGATTCAGCTGTTTTACCCAAAGAACAGGATTTTTATATTCCCGAATTCACCAAAGATGTGCATCATGAAGTCGAGGTATTGGTCAAGATATGCAAGGTAGGTAAACATATAATTGAAGGTTTTGCCCATAAATATTATGACGAGATTAGTCTGGGGCTTGATTTTACAGCACGAGATCTTCAATCAAAACTGAAAGAAAAAGGATTGCCTTGGGAAAAAGCGAAAGGTTTTGATGGTGCAGCTGTTATTGGAAAATGGCTTCCAAAATCGGATTTTAAAAATTTGAACAATTTAAATTTCTCCTTGCTGAAGAATAATGAAATTGTCCAAAACGGAAATACAGGCCTGATGCTGTGGAAAATAGATGAGTTGATTGCCTATGTCTCCAAATTTTTCACTTTAAAAAAAGGAGATATAATTTTTACCGGAACTCCTGCTGGTGTTGGTCAAATAACAACAAATGACTATCTTTCAGGCAGATTGGAAGGACAGGAACTTTTCGCTTTAAACATTAAATAATGATATACAACCTTGATAAAATAAATGAGATGGCCGATGGGGATGAGGACTTCATTAACTCTGTAATATTGGTCTTTTTGGAAGAAGTGCCTCTAGACCTAGAAGGACTGGAAAATGCTTTGGAACAGCAAAACTATGAACAAGTATATCAATTGGCACATAAAATAAAGCCAAATGTTGACCTATTGGGCATGGAACAAACTAGGGCTACAGCACTTCAAATTGAGACATTGGGCAAAAGTGCGGCTAATATGGGCGAGATAAAGGAGATTTTCCCGATACTTAAAAAGGATATACAGCAAGTGGTATCTGAGCTCAAAAAAGACTTTGGTTTATAATGTATGCAGAAATCATTACCATTGGCGATGAAATTCTCATTGGCCAAATAGTTGATACCAATTCTGCATTTATTGCTAAGGAACTTAATAAAATTGGTATTTCCGTCTATCAAATAACGTCTGTCCAAGATGATAGGGTTCATATTCTCAAGGCACTTGAAGAAGCTGGTTCCAGAGCCCAAATTGTTATTATTACAGGAGGTTTGGGACCTACAAAAGACGATATTACCAAGCATACTCTTTGTGAATTTTTTGATGATGAACTGATCAACAATGAATTGGCACTTCGACATATTAAAGAATTGTTCGCCAATTATTTCTCCACACCTATTTCTGAGATCAATAGACAACAGGCCATGGTGCCATCCAAAGCCATAGTATTGCATAACGCAAATGGTACTGCTCCAGGCATGTGGATGCATAAAGATGAGGTTTCCTTCGTGTCACTTCCAGGCGTCCCATTCGAAATGAAAGGTTTAATAGTAAATGAAGTTATTCCCAAGATTATCGAAAAGTATGATAGGCCACATATAATTCATAGGACTTTGGTAACCTACGGACTCGGAGAAAGTGCCATTGCCGAAAAAATAGAGAATTGGGAAAACAACCTTGCTGCATTTATAAAATTAGCCTATTTGCCAAATCTAGGTAAAGTCAGGCTTAGACTTACTGCCAAAGGCCCTGATAGAAAGGTATTGACTGATGCTGTTGAAGAAGAACTAACAAAACTACCGTCCTTGATCGGGGACTTTATTTATGGTCTGGAAGATGAGGAGACACTCGAAGAGTTGGTGGCAAAATTGTTTACAGCAAAAAAAATGACATTGGCAACGGCAGAGAGCTGTACCGGTGGCAAAATCGCCCAAAAAATAACGGCATTGTCAGGGGCTTCCGCGTACTATAAAGGGAGTGTAGTTAGTTATTCAACCGAGACTAAGATCAATGTACTCAATGTACCAAGGGCGCTTATAGACGAGCATTCGGTCGTAAGTGCAGAAGTTGCAAAGGCAATGGCGAAAAATGTAAAAAGCTTATTAAAAACAGATTTTGCAATTGCCACTACCGGTAACGCCGGACCCACCAAAGGGGACTCCAATGCCGAAATAGGAACGGTATATATCGCCATTGCAACACCAAATAGTGTTTTTGCAGATAAGTTTATGATGGGAAATCACAGGACGAGAATAGTTCAAAAGGCTGTAAATAAGGCATTTGAACTTATTCAAAAAGAAATTTTAAAAATCTGAAGTAGAATTTTGTCCGTCCCATAAAAATGACATAAATTTGCAGCCTGTTTAAAATGAAAAATTAGGCGCAATGTCAAAAGTCTGTGAAATTACGGGAAAGAGAGCGATGTTCGGAAACAACGTATCATTTTCTATCAATAAAACAAGGAGAAGATTCAACGTAAATCTTTCCAAAAAGCGCTTTTATATTCCTGAGGAAGATCGTTGGGTAACGCTTAAAGTATCTGCGAAGGCGTTGAAGATCATTAACAAAAAAGGCATTTCAGCTGTTTTAAAAGAGGCTAAAGCACAAGGGTTGGTCAAATAATCCTAAAAAATAGATTACAATGGCAAAAAGAGGGAACAGGGTCCAGGTTATTTTGGAATGTACAGAGCATAAAGAATCTGGACAGCCAGGAACTTCCAGGTATATCACCACAAAAAATAAGAAGAACACTCCAGAGAGGATGGAGATAAAGAAATTTAATCCTATCCTTAAGAGAATGACAGTTCATAAAGAAATTAAGTAATTAGACATTTTCGCAAAGAGGAATTGTCTAATTTACAAATAAGATATTTTACTCTAGTGAAGTTGTTAAACAACCCATTAAGTCATGGCAAAGAAGACGGTAGCAAGTTTACAAACAAGTTCAAAAAGATTAACCAAGGCAATTAAAATGGTAAAGTCGCCTAAAAGTGGTGCTTATACATTTCAAGAGTCTGTAATGACGCCTGAAGATGTTAACGCTTGGTTGGCGAAGTAAGATATAATTGATCAAATCAATTTTTAAAAGCTCCTTTTGAAAGAAGGGAGCTTTTTTATTTTCATATCTTTGATGAAAGTTTTTCAGGTATCATGAGTTTATTCAAAAATATATTTTCCTCTCAAAAAAAGGAGACCTTGGACAAGGGGCTCGAGAAGACTAAAACCACCTTTTTTTCCAAGTTAAGCAAGGCCGTAGTAGGCAAATCCAAAGTTGATGATGATGTATTGGATAATCTGGAAGAGGTTTTGGTATCATCTGATGTTGGGGTAGATACAACCTTAAGGATAATTGATCGTATTGAGGCCAGGGTTTCAAAAGACAAGTATATGGGTACTGATGAGCTTAACACCATTTTGCGTGAAGAAATTGCCGGCTTACTTTCTGAAACACATGTTGGCGAAGAAACCGAATTTACCATTCCCACGGATAAAAAGCCTTATGTCATCATGGTTGTTGGCGTGAATGGGGTAGGTAAGACAACAACAATCGGTAAATTGGCCTATCAATTTAAAAAACAAGGACTTAAAGTGGTTTTAGGAGCGGCAGATACCTTTAGGGCTGCGGCCATAGATCAATTACAGGTTTGGGCAGATAGGGTAGATGTGCCTATAATAAAACAGAAGATGGGTAGTGATCCCGCTTCGGTGGCTTTTGATACCTTGAGTTCGGCAGTAACCCAAGATGCAGATGTTGTGATTATTGATACTGCGGGCAGATTGCACAACAAAGTAAATTTAATGAATGAATTGACCAAAGTAAAGCGGGTAATGCAAAAAGTGGTAGATGATACCCCCCATGATGTCTTACTGGTGTTAGACGGTTCTACAGGACAAAATGCCTTTGAGCAGGCAAAACAATTCACCAAGGCAACCGAGGTCACCTCTTTAGCAGTCACAAAATTGGATGGCACGGCAAAAGGAGGGGTAGTGATCGGGATATCCGATCAATTTCAAATTCCGGTAAAATATATTGGGGTAGGAGAGGGTATTGAAGATTTGCAGGTATTCAATAAATATGAATTTGTGGATTCATTTTTTAATATTGAAAATTGAAAAGGATAGCTTTTATCGGTTGTTTTTTGATAATGGCAATACTTAAGGCACAAATAAAGCACCCCAAGGCAAGTCCGTTTGCAACAATTGTCCAAGAAGTTGGATTAACATCCATAAAGGTTGAATACTCTCGGCCAGCTGTTCGGGGCCGCCAAATTTTTGGCAATTTGGTTCCGTATGGGCGTATTTGGCGTGTTGGTGCCGATGCGTCGACAAAGATTACTTTTGGTAGCGATGTGACCATTTTGGGCAATAAACTTCGCAAAGGAACCTATGCGCTTTATGCTTTTCCAGAAGCGGATATTTGGGATGTCGTTTTTCATAACAATACAACGCATTGGGGAGATGGTAGAAAAGAATACAACCCTAAAGAGGATGCCCTTCGCGTTGAGATAACCCCCAAGGAATTAAGATCATTTCAAGAGAATTTCTTAATCACTTTTGATAAAATGGGTTATAACGCTTTGAGTATGAAGTGGCGCTGGGAAAATACGGAGATAGAAATTCCGATTGTTGTAGATACGGATAGTGTTATGAAAACCCGGATCAAGGAACAAATAAAGAATAACCCTACCGCGCAGACCTATTATGAGGCGGCTAGATATTATCAGGAGATGGGAATAAATCCTGAAACGGCTTTGGTCTTTTTGAATAATGCCATCGAATTAGAAGGTGACACGTACTATTTTCATCGGGTAAAATCCTTGGTCGAAGCAGCATTAAAGGATTATAAATCTGCAATAAATTCTGCACAAAAATCGCTGGAATTAGCAGCAGGTCTGGATAAGGATGAATTTGTCCGTATGAATGAGAAGAACATTGTAGCGTGGAAACGATATATTGCCACAAAAAAGTAAATTCCATTTTGGTATTCGTGTTAAGCCACCAAGTTGTATTTTTGCATCCGCCAAATTGTAGATAGGTTTCATTTAAAAGATATGCGAACAAAGTCACTCAAAAAAAACAAGATCAACGTGGTAACCTTGGGTTGCTCCAAAAATGTGTATGATTCTGAGGTGCTTATGGGGCAATTACGTGCCAATGACAAGGATGTCGTACATGAAGAGGAAGGCAATGTTGTGGTAATCAATACCTGTGGATTTATCGCCAATGCCAAGGAAGAAAGTATAAATACCATTTTGGGTTATGTCGAAAAGAAGGAAGCCGGTCAGGTAGATAAGGTTTTTGTAACCGGTTGTTTGAGTGAGCGTTACAAGCCAGATTTACAAAAGGAAATTCCAAATGTGGATGAATATTTTGGAACCAGTGAACTCCCTAATTTATTAAAGGCACTTGGTGCGGATTATAAACATGAGCTGATCGGGGAGCGATGGACCACTACGCCAAAGAACTATGCTTATATTAAGATTGCAG
>JAGLKG010000243.1 GCA_023141835.1 Maribacter sp.
GGGATTCAATATGTGGGATGAAGCACAGCACAAAGCAATACTCAACGATATCAAAATAGTTGTACCTCGTCTGGGCATGGTAAATGGCAACACCTTTGGAATTTCAGTAGGTGGGGCAAATCATTTGAAAACTGAAAAGGAGCTTGATGCACAAGCTAAAATCCTTCTTAAAATCAGAGAAATTTGTACAGATAATGGTATTGAGGCCAATCTACACAACCACACCTATGAGGTTGAAAACGATATGCATGACCTAAAGGGTACTTTGGAGCGCATTCCTGATTTTAAATTGGGACCGGATCTCAACTGGCTTATTCGTGCTGGTATAGACCCTGTCGAATTTATCAATACTTATGGCAAACAAATCAAATATCTGCACATTCGGGATCAATATACCAACGGTGTCTGGACCGAATATGTAGGTCAAGGGAATACTGACTTTCTTGCTATAGCCAAAGCACTTAAGAAACAAGGATTCAATGGTCAGGCAGCGATTGAGTTGGCCTACCCTAATGATTTAATACCCATAGACCCTTTGAGAGAGAATTGGAAAAAAAGTCGCAATTACGTAAAGAAAACTTTTGGGTGGTAATTTAGTTCACCTTCACAAACAATTAAAAAAATATAGTACTATGAGAATAGCCATGTTGGGGTCTGGTTTTATTGCCCGATTTTATGCCACATCATTACACGCACAACGAAGAAAGGATGAAGTAATTACTGTTTACTCAAGAAACTTGGAAAATGCCAAACGTTTTGCCGAAGACTATTCACTGGCACATTTCACTAATACAATGGAAGAGGCCATTCAACATCCAGAAGTGGATGTCGTATTAATTTCATTGCCAAACCATCTTCACGAGGCGGCCGTGGCTGCATGCACAAAAGCGAAAAAGCACGTACTCTGTACGAAACCTTTGGGAAGAACCGCCGAAGAAGCAAAACGCATGTTGGATATGGTGGAAGAAGCTGGCATTTTTGGAGGATACTTGGAAGATTTATGCTATACGCCTAAATTTTTAAAATCGATGGAAAGCATTAAAAATGGTAGTATCGGTAAGGTACTTTGGGCCAAATCAAGGGAAACACATCCAGGACCCCATAGTGATTGGTTCTGGGATATGGAAAAGTCCGGAGGTGGTGCGATTATCGATTTGGGTTGTCATTGCGTTGAAATTGGTCGCAATTTTATTGGAAAAAATGTAAAACCCATAGAGGTCATGTGCTGGGCAGACACTCAAGTACATCCCATAGATGCCGAAGACCATGCCATTGGCTTGGTCAAATATGCCAATGGCGCCATAGGTCAGTTTGAGGTAAGTTGGGCCTTTAGGGGAGGAATGGACCTACGTGACGAAGTAATGGGTACGGAAGGCACCATATGGATCAACAGTTTTTTGCGTACCGGTTTTGAGATGTTCACCTCAGGAAAAGGCGGCGATGGATATGTTGCAGAAAAAGCCGAAGTGGATAAAGGTTGGCTGTTCCCTGTAGGAGATGAAGCGCACGATTTGGGGTATCCACATATGTTTACCGATATGTTCTCGGCCATTGAGGAAAAAAGAGATCCGTTGGAAACCTTTTACGACGGATATGTAGTGAACGCCATTTTAGATGCGGCTTATACATCGGCCAAGACCAAACTTTGGGAACCTGTACTTTTGGAAGATTGGAGAGGAGACGAACCCCAAGAAGAGGAAAAAAATTGGGTTTCCCATGACAATAATTACTATCTAATCAAAGAAGAGGTTTTACCGAACGGCGATGTAAAACTCATTCTAAAACATAAGAATACAGGAGAAATCATACAGAAAACCAAGCTTAAAAATTAGACAAACCCCTTATGAGCAGTAGAATACATTCAATAAACATAAATACCAAAGGTATCAAAGAAAACACCTATGATGCGATTGTTATCGGTTCCGGTATCAGCGGTGGATGGGCGGCCAAGGAACTTTGTGAGAAAGGGCTGAAGACCTTAGTGCTTGAGCGCGGGAGAATGGTCGAGCATCTAAAAGACTACCCTACAGCAAATATGCACCCTTGGGAATTTCAACATCGAGGCGCCCTTCCCCAAAAAATTACAGAAGAAAATCCCATAATAAACCGTTGTTATGCCTATTCCGAAGCAACCGAGCATTTTTTCGTAAAAGACAAGGAACACCCTTATGAACAGACCAAACCCTTTGATTGGATCAAAGGGTACCAAGTAGGTGGTAAATCTCTGATGTGGGCCCGTTGGACCCAACGTTGGAGCGATCTTGATTTTGAGGCGAATGGAAAAGAAGGTATTGGGGTTGACTGGCCCATCAGGTATAAAGATATTGCCCCTTGGTACAGTTACGTTGAAAAATTTGCGGGAATAAGTGGAAATAAAGACGGGCTTCCCCAAATTCCCGATGGCGAATTTTTGCCGCCCATGGAAATGAACTGTCTGGAAAAACATGTTAAGCAAGTGCTTGCCAAAAAATACAATGACCGTCATTTGGTCATTTCTAGAACGGCCAATTTGACCACCAGGCATAAGGATCGTGGACCCTGTCAATATCGGAGTCTATGTAACAGGGGCTGCCCCTTTGGAGGTTATTTCAGTAGTAATTCCGCCACTTTACCGGCCGCAGAAAAAACGGGTAATTATACCATTCGACCATTTTCTGTGGTACATTCCATCATCTATGACGAAAAGACCCAAAAAGCTTCTGGGGTAAGGGTCATAGATACCAATACCAAAGAGAGTAGAGAATATTTTGCAAAGATTATTTTTGTAAATGGATCTACTATGAACTCCACCCTGTTATTATTGAATTCAACTTCTTCACGATTCCCGAACGGATTTGGGAATGATAGTGGAGAACTTGGCCACAACCTTATGGACCACAATTACAACGGAGGGGTTCGTGGGGAATTCGAAGATTTCACCGACAAATATTATTCGGGAAGAAGACCCACAGGGACTTATATGCCGCGTTTTCGAAATTTTGGAAAAGACAAGCAGACCTCCTTTAAGCGAGGGTATGCATATGCCTGTGGGGGAAGCAGAAATGCGGGAACCGAACTTAGTAAGACGGTCATTGGAAACGACCTTAAAGATAATCTGACCACTTTGGGTCCTTGGAAATTCTCTCTGAACGGAATGGGTGAATGCCTCCCCTATCATGAAAACAAAATGACATTAAGCAAAGACAAAACCGATGATTGGGGCATACCCTTACTAAATATTGATGCCGAGTTCAAAGAGAACGAACTCAATATGGTGGACGATATGATAAGTAGTGGAATCGATATGCTGGAACAAGCTAATTTCAAAAATATCGAGGTAATTCCCAAAAATCGAAATTTCGGGCTAAATATTCATGAAATGGGAACTGCCCGAATGGGAAAAGATCCAAAAACATCTGTATTAAACGGTCATAACCAGGTTTGGGGAGCAAAAAATGTTTTTGTAACGGATGGAGCTTGCATGACATCAAGTGCCTGTCAAAATCCTTCTTTGACCTATATGGCCTTGACAGCACGTGCTGCGGATTATGCGGTCAACGAATTGAAGAAAAGAAACTTGTAGTATACCTATCAAAACTACCGTCAAATGAAAAGAAATGATTTTTTAAAAAGATTGTCCCTTTTGGGAAGCGGGACCTTTCTGATTCCTGCCGGACTTCTCAGTTCCTGTACTTATACTGCCAAAATCAGGGCAGGGCTTACAACAAAGGATATTCCCTTATTAGATGCAATCGGAGAAACCATCATTCCTTCGACAGGAGGAACACCCGGAGCCAAAGCCACAAACATTGGGGCCTATATGGTACTTATGGTAACGGATTGCTTTAAGCCCGAAGACCAACAAATTTTTGTGGACGGACTCAATGACCTTGACCAGCATTGTGCAACTAAATACAACCATTCGTTCTTAGATATGAAAGCAACCCAAAAGCTTGAATTGTTGGAACAGGTACAATTAGAGGCCAATGTCTTTGGTAAGGAACAAGAAGGTAACGAAAAATCTATACCCCATTATTTTAACCTGTTTAAGAGCCTTACCATTTCAGGGTATTTCACTTCAGAAATTGGAGCGACCCAAGCCAGGAACTATCTTCCCGTACCAGGGAAATTTGAGGCCTGCATCCCCTATCAAGAAGGAGATCGTCCTTGGGCCACTTAACCAAACATATCCAATGTCAGAAATAGCAAGATATTTACAAGTACAGAAAGACCTTCGGCGGTCCATTATTGATGGGGTTTTTGAGGTGGGTGACTACTTGCCTTCTGAAAATGAGCTTTCATCACAATACGGAACCACACGCATGACCGTAAGGAACGCCTTGAAAAATCTTGAAGCCGAAGGGTTGATCGACCGCAAAAAAGGAAAGGGCAGTCTTGTAAAGTTAAAACGAAAGAGTATCGAATTGTTGTCTATTAAAGGCTTTACAGAAATCATGAAGGGCAAGGAAGGTAAGATAGACACCGTGTTCCTGCGAAAACCCGAACGTATACAATGGGATGATGATTTCTACTGGGATTTAAGTGATGAAGAGCGAGAAGCTGGTTGCATTCATTTATCTCGCATACGAATGATGGAGGGCAGCCCTATCATGGTGGAACAGACCTTTCTTTCTAATCTAGATCTTAAAGGGTTTTGTAATGCTCCACTGGTCAACCAATCCTTGTTCGACACACTTATTGTGAATCATGATATTGAAATGACCCAAGTGGTCCAAAAATTCCGCGCCATTTCGGCCTCATCAAAATTGGCGAAAAGCCTCAATTTAAATGAAAAGCATCCTGTCCTGGAAATCATTAGAAAATTGAAAACGACCAGACCGGGATTTTATGTCTATTCATTCTCATATTGCAACACAAATGATTTTACCATAGAAGCTTAAAAATGAATTTTAAAGAAACAAGCTATATCATTATGGGCGGAACCACTGGCATGGGCCTTTCCGCTGCGTTGTGCCTAACTAAAAAGGGTGCCAAAGTACTGGTAATAGGAAGAAATGAAGAAAGCTGTGAAAAGGCAAAAAGGCAGCTTGGCCCAGACGGCCTAGTTTTAAGTGGAGATGCTACCAATTCCCAAACCATGGAAAAGGCTATTAAAATGGCACATGAAGCATTTGGGAACATTACAGGACTCTATCATGTTGCTGGAGGTAGCGGTAGAAAATTTGGTGACGGTCCCTTAGATGAATTAACTTTAGAAGGATGGAATAAGACCATGGAGCTGAACCTTACCTCACTTATGCTTTCCAATAAGGCAATGGTCAAGTATTTTTTGGCGAACAAAAAACCCGGTGTAATACTGAACATGGGATCAGTATTAGGTTACTCGCCTTCTCCAAAATATTTTGTCACCCATGCCTATGCCGCAGCGAAATCGGCCATTATCGGTTTTTCCAAATCAATAGCTGCTTATTATGCCGAAAACAATATTCGCATAAACGTAATCGCTCCTAGCCTATTTGAGACCCCAATGGCAAAAAGAGCTGTGCAAAATGATGAAATACAATCCTTTTTAAAAACCAAACAACCCTTGGACGGTGGGCGGCCAGGAAATCCGGAAGATTTAAATAACGCAGTATTAATGTTCCTATCCCCTTCTTCGAAATTCATAACAGGCCAGGTATTGGCAGTCGATGGAG
Source organism: Maribacter sp. (assembly GCA_023141835.1). Classification (GTDB taxonomy): domain Bacteria; phylum Bacteroidota; class Bacteroidia; order Flavobacteriales; family Flavobacteriaceae; genus Maribacter_A. Next base: position 5,637 of record JAGLKG010000243.1, read on the forward strand.
CATGGACAATCAGTGAAGGCCAATATTAATAAATAGAAAATGGAAGTAAAATATTTGGGCATCGATATAGGAGGTACCAAAATCAAAACTGTGGTACTTGGGGTAGATGGTAGCGTTCTGGAGAAAAACGAAATGTTAACCGAGGATTCATCGAACGCACCAAATATATGGAAGGAAAAGATTTTTGGCCTTGTCGCAGATAAAACCCATGACCTTGCAATGGGAAATGACACACTACTAAGATGTGGCATATCTGCTCCTGGGCTTGTTGACACAGAGAATAGAAAAATTCTATATATGCCAGAGCGTTTGAGCGGTTTAGAGCATTTGGATTGGTCTTCGGAGCTTAAAAGAAATATAAGCGTCATCAATGATGGCCATTCCGCTTGTCTAGCTGAGTACGAAGGATTTTACAAGAACAAGGGTATCCAGAATATGCTTATGCTCACACTTGGAACCGGAGTTGGTGGAGGTGTTATTTTGAATGGTGAATTGTTCCAAGGAAACCTTCAACGGGCGGGTCATTTCGGACACCTAACCGTTGATTATAATGGTTCACCCACCATGACCAACATGGTAGGAAGCTTGGAACATGCTATTGGAAACTTTTCCGTTAGTGATAGAACGCACGGCAGATTTGAAAATACTAAAGATTTGGTGACTGCACATGTCCACGGGGATTCTTTGGCCACACACTGGTGGCTCTCATCTGTTCAAAAGTTAGCCGCTGCATTGGCATCGCTGACGAATGCTTTTTCGCCAGAATTAATTGTTCTTGGCGGTGGGATTGCCGCCGGGGCCGGTGATGCACTTTTCAATCCACTTAAAGAATTCATGTCCTTATACGAATGGCGACCGGGAGACCATAAAGTACAACTAAAAAAGGCCAACCATGGAAGTTATGCCGGAGCAATCGGAGCGGCATATTTTGCAAAGAAAATAACCAATAACATACAATGAGTTACACAAAACAGTATTTAAACAAAGGAAGAGATATAATATCAGTAGTTGAGAAGCAAGAAACAACCATTCAAAAAGTGGCCAAGTTATTTGCAGACTCTATCTTAAAAGGAAGGATGGTACATGTTTTTGGATCTGGCCACAGTCGGATAATGGTCGAAGAAATGTGGCCCAGATACGGCTCCTTTCCCGGCTTCAATCCCATTGTGGAATTGTCATTATCGTTTCACAATTTGGTCGTAGGTGCCAATGGACAACGACAGGCCATGTTTTTAGAGAATGTACCCGGTTTCGCTCCAAGAATCCTCAGGAATTTTGATATCAGCGATCAAGATACGGCACTGATCATTTCATCAAGTGGATGTAATGTGGTACCTATTGAAATGGCTGAAGAATTTAAAAAGCGAAAGGTTAAGGTAGCTGCTTTGGTTAGTAGTATCCACTTAGAAGGCAGTACCTCCAAAAGACCTGATGGTAAGAAACTGACAGATTTCGCTGATTACATACTTGATACTGGTGCTCCCTTGGGCGATGCAATGATAACGATAGAAGGACTTGACACCCCTGTTTCCCCAGGGTCCACCCTAGGGGGAGTATTGATCATCAATACACTGAAAGCGGAAATAGCAGCTATTCTCCTTAAAAATGGTAAAACCCCGAAAGTTTTAAGCAGTGGTAAGCTTATTGGAGAACAGCGTGCGGCCAATCTATTCGAGTCTGCTTATGATGAACACGCCCACAATATGGCAAAACTGTACCAAAATATTGGACAAAAAGATTAGGACAATGAACTTTTCCACATCAATTGCAAAATCATTCAGTACAGACATACTTGTCATTGGTAGTGGAAGTGCTGGTACCATCGCAGCCTTGGCTGCCTCTTATGGAAAGTATAAAGTGACCATTGTAGAACGTTACGGTTTTCCCGGGGGCACCTCCACGCAGATGTTGGATACTTTTTATGGTTTTTTCACGCCATCCGAAGCTCCAAAAAAAATTGTTGGCGGCCTACCCGATATGGTGGTTAACGAATTGAACAAAACTGGTAATATTTTTTTGCGACCCAATACCTATGGAGCAGGTACAGGGGTCAATTACAATCCTGAAAAATTAAAACAGGTTTGGGACAATTTATTAATCTCAAGTGGTGTACATACCTTATACCATACCACTCTGGTTGGTGTTGAACATATTGGCGGGACAGCGGTCTGTGTCTTTTTTAACAAGGGGATTGGGTTCTTGTCCATTACTGCAAAACGGATTATCGATGCCTCCGGCGATGCAGATTATTGCCACTGGGCGGGATTACCCTATGAAAAAGCAGGGGAAACAGAACCTATACAAAGTTTGACAACTACATTTCGAATGTCAAATGTAGATTTGGAGGCATTTGAAGTTGCTGGCGGCAAAAAGATGCTAAAGGAAAAGATGCATGAAGCCTATGAATCGGGAAAACATCCATTGCCCCGTAAAGAAGGTTCGACTCATGAGATGTGCCAACCAAAATGTATCTCCACGGTCGCTGTAAAAGTAGCAGATTTTGACCCTTTGGATCCTGAAAGTATTACCCATGCCGAGATTGAAGGAAGACGACAGGCTTTTGTGTATGAAAATTTTTTTCGAGCGGAAGTCCCGGGATATCAAAACTCAAAAATCATCGGGCTTTCAAATCAGATAGGGGTTCGGGAAACGCGTCGCGTATTTGGTGAATATCAATTGACCAAAGAAGATTGTATGTCTGCCAAGCAATTTAAAGATCAGGTTTTTCTTTGTGGAGCCCCAATTGAAGACCACCGAAAATCTGTTGACGGTAGCTCAGAAACGTACTGGCAATACATTCCAAATGGTGATTCCTACGGAGTTCCATATAGAACATTAGTTCCAAAAAACAGTTTGAATGTCTGGGTTGTGGGTCGCTGCTTTTCTGCTACGCATGACGCACATGCGTCCTGTAGGTCCATGGCACAAACCATGTCTATGGGACAGGCCGCAGGTTTTGCAGCAGTCCAATCGCTTAATGAGGATTCAAGTGCCAACACCATCAGCATTCATAAACTTCAAGATACGCTTTTAGAGCATGGTGCCCTATTAGAACTACCCAACAAAATCGCCGATATTACCAGGAACGGATGGACAAACAACCTATAGGAATGAATAAAGGTTTTTTTAGATCGGTTTTGGGTGATACAAATATATCCGAAATGGGACTTACCTATTCCCATGAACATATTATTATTGAGGAAAGCTATTCCACTGCATCACATCCCGAATTCCTGCTCAATGATGTACTAAAAGTATCGGAAGAACTAAGGGTTTTTTATTTGGCTGGAGGACGTACAGTAGTAGATACAATGCCAGCCAATTGTGGTAGAAATGTATTGAAATTGGCTGAAGTAAGTAGAAAAAGTCAGGTCAATATTATAGTACCTACAGGTATTCATCTGGAAGAGTATTATCCCGAAAATCATTGGAGGTACTCGCACTCAGAAGAACAACTTACCGAACTTTTTATAGCGGATATCGAAGAAGGAGTTGATCGATTCGATTATTCAGGACCGTACATAGACAGGACATCCCATAGGGCAGGACTCATTAAACTGGCCACGGGAGATGGACCAATAACTCCGCATCAAGAGAAAATATTCAATGCAGTAGTCAATGCCCATTTGGCCACCGGCGCACCCATTTTGACCCATACCAATTTTGGAAGACAGGCTTTGGAACAGGCATTACTTTTCAAAAAGTTGGGAGCTCGTTTGGATCATGTCGTACTCTCACATGTAGACAGGGCCAAAGATTTAGACTATAATAAAAAAGTACTCGATACAGGAGTAAAGGTAGAATATGACAGTACATTTCGTTGGAAGAAAGAAGATACCAACTGGACGCTATATCTTTTGGAGCATTTAGTGACCCTATATCCCAATCAGATTACCATGGGTATGGACATGGCTAAAAGTGCCTACTGGAAAAGTTATGGAGGTCATCCTGGTTTAAATTATCTTATTGAGACCATTCCTAGTTTTTTGAAATCCAAAGGAATGGATGAATACTATGAAAACCTATTCTTTGAAAATCCAAAGAAGTTATTCAAGTTCGACAAAGGTTAAAACTTAATCACACCTCGCTTTTACCATTCTTCCATCTCCTATTTTTTCTATCAATATTTATAAAACAAAAGGCAACACATATGTTGCCTAAATATTATATAAACAGATAGTTACGTATAAAAAAAGACATTAACCACGCTATATTTTGGCAGTTAATGTCTTTTATTTATTTGAGCTTTTTAGAATAAGCTACACGCTACATTTGTTTTTACTATACCTTGTTCGGGACAGCAAATTCACCACGATAATTACGAGTAAGCATTTTATCAGCTTCAGCATCGTTCACAAAAGTCTCCGATTGAGGGTTGAATGTTAAAACGCGGTCTAATCTATAAGCAATATTGCCAAGATGCGCCAATCCTGATGCCAGATGAGCCGTTTCAACAGGACCGTTCAATATGGTTTTATCATGCTTACGAACTGCGTCTATAAAATTAGCAAAATGTCCATCGGTTCCACCAGCGCCCCTGTCCATTTCTGAACCTGATTTTATACCATCGTCACCCGATTTACCGGGTTCCCTATTTTTTCCCAAATAGGTCTTATACTTATCATAGCCATCTACGACTAATATTCCCTTGTCTCCATAGAAAATGTTGCCAACAGTGGCGCCTTCTTCTGTATTTGTACACCATGGACGTACTTCAAATTGAATAATCTTGTTTTCTTCAGGATAGTTATAAATAGAGGTAAGAACTTCTGGAACCTCTTTACAATCGTCCCAAAGGAATTTACCACCCATTGATGTTATTTTTGTTGGAAGGCCAACATCCAATCCCCACATACACAAATCGGTTTCGTGAATGCCCTGATTACCCACATCACCATTTCCATAATCCCAGTGCCAGTGCCAGTTGTAATGTACCAAGTTTTTGGTAAAAGGACGTTTTGGTGCAGGACCTGTCCATAAATCATAATCAATACCTTCAGGAACAGGAGAGAAACCTTGGTCACCAATATCCCCTCTCCAGCGAAAAACCAAGCCACGTGACATATACACTCTACCGATATATCCGTCTCGCATCAGATTTATAGCTTCATTGATGGCGGGCGAACTTCTTAATTGTACCCCATGCTGAACTATGCGATCGTATTTGTGTGCAGCCTCGACCATTTTTCGACCTTCCCAGATATTGTGTGAACCTGGTTTTTCAACATATACATCTTTACCTGCCTGACAAGCCCATATTACGGAAAGAGCATGCCAATGGTTTGGTGATGCTATACTTACGACATCAATATCCTTATCGTCCATTACCCGACGAAGATCCTGTTCTAGGGCCACATCTTTATTATAGGTTTCCTTAAAAGATTGCTGGCGTTTTCTCAGAAGGTTCATGTCAGGATCGCATAAGGTAGTGACCCTAACATTTTTCTGGGCCATTAGACTTTTGATATGACTTTTACCACGGCCGTTAACACCTAAAACCGCAGCATTTATGCGGTCGTTTGCGCCAAAAACGCTTGCCGAAACAATTGTTGGAGCCGCAATTACAGCAGAACTCGCTACAGCAGTTTTCTTAATAAAGGATCTTCTTGATGATTCCATGTTAGTTTCTAATTTAGTTTAATTTAAAATTACATTCGTGAAAAATGACATACATTCTGTCAAAGGCTCATGTTTTTCAATGTCAATTATCGGCATAAGTTAATACAATTTTTTTGATTTCCGTTAACGTTAACGGAAATTGTTTTGCTTATGGAATGAAATTGACCAGTTCGCCCAGGTATTTTTCAATTTAGGGTAGTGAATACGAATACCTACTCAAAAAGTTTGTTTCGGTGCGTTGACTATAGCCCACCCCGAAACATTCACAATAGTAATACTTTTGATGCACTATTCTATTATTTATGTGCTATTGCTTAGGCATATATTTCTTGAATTTCAGCCTCAAATTTCTTGCGGATCACACGTCTTTTGAGTTTTAAGGTCGGAGTCAATTCGGCTTCGGATTGATCCTCGTGCAAAGGCAGCCATTGGGAAGCAATAAGACAGAATTTCTTTATTTGCTCAATATGGCTGAATTCTGGATTGTACCTATCGATTATTTTCTGATACTTTTTTATCACTTTAGGATGTTTTATCATTTCTTCCAAATTGGTCCACCTCATTTTTTTATGGTTACACCAGCTTTTTAGGGCTTCTTCTCCGGGAATAATCAGGGCCGATACGAATTTCTGCTTGTCTCCGATAACCATCATTTGTTCAATAAGAAAGTCTTCCTTGATTCTATTTTCTATAGGAGCAGGTGCTACATATTTGCCTCCCGAAGTTTTCAATAATTCCTTCTTTCTATCTGTGATTTTTAGAAATTTCCTTCCTTTAGGGCCATCAATCAGTTTTCCAATATCCCCCGTGCAAAACCATTTTTTACCATCAATCTCTTTAAATACCTGTGCGTTGATTTCAGGTTTTTTATAGTAACCAGACATTACATTAGGGCCAATGACCAGTATTTCCCCCTCATCTTCATTATAATCCCCTCCTGATGGATCGATAATCATTTCAACACCATCGAGTACATATCCCACAGTACCCATTACAGCTCCATAAGGTTTGATGCTATTGGCCGTTAAGGTAGGAGCAGTTTCTGTGAGGCCATAACCTTCCCTTACATTGATTCCTGCAGCACAAAAAACTTGCATAATCTTAAAAGGACATGGTGCAGCTGCGGTAAAAATCAGTTTTACATTTCCCCCAAGAGCGGCCCTCCATTTGCTGAAAATCAATGTATCCGCTATTTTCCATTTAATGCTCTCCGTGAAGGACAACTTTTCATCAAGTTCATAGGAATTCGTAAGGTCTAAGGCCCAAAAGAACAGTTTCCTTTTAACCCCTTCAAGGGCAAGGCCCTTATTATATATAGCTTCATAAACTTTTTCAAGAAGCCGGGGCACTGTTGTAAAACATACTGGTTTCACATCGACCAAATCCCCATTGGGACCACTTAGGTTATCCGTGCCGCAAAAATAAACAGATACACTCCTATAGAAGTAGGCAAATGAAACTGCTCTTTCATAAATATGGCATAAAGGTAGAAAACTGAGTACCTTTTCACCCGTATCAGTGGCGAGGAATTCTGATGTTTTCAGAATAACATGCATGATATTTGCATGTGTCAGCATTACCCCTTTGGGGTTTCCTGTCGTACCGGAAGTATAAATAATGGTGACCAAATCGTCACCTTTAATCGACTGTCTTATTTTTTCCAATGCTGACAATCCCTCAATATCGAATATAGATTCCCAGAATGGATTTCCACTGCTTTCTTCAAAAGTATATATATGAGCTAAACTGGGGACCTTATTTTGGGTATTTGAAAGTTTATCGAAAAGATCAAGTCCACCACAGAAAGCTGCCTTCACTTCTGCTTCGTTCAAAATATATTCGTATTCGCCAACACTTATCGTTGGATATAGGGGAATACTGATCATTCCTGCCATTTGCACAGCAAAATCCATTATTATCCATTCAGGTCTGTTTTTGTAGGCGACTAGGGCTACTTTATCACCAGATCGGAGTCCAAGTTTCAACAATCCGGAAGCAGCTTGCTCTGCGGCACTCAAAAGTTCTTGTGTACTATATGATTGCCAAATACCTGATGCATCGCGTCCACTAACAGAAGCTTCTAGGGGATGGTTCTCTAATTGATTGAAAAGGAGGTCAAATAGTCGGGTCATCGGTCTGGTTATTGGTTGGTACCGATTAAAGTACAAAATAAATTACATTTCGACCCCCTCCTTAATTTCCCACCGTATGCTACTGCAACTACTCGAACATTAGGCTAATAAATTCGGCAGCGCATGCAGGTTTATCGGTTCCTTCTATTTCCACTATGCAGTTCCAAGTGATTTTGAGACCCGTCTGTCCATATTCCTCTATTTTTTGGACACCTCCTGTTAACCTAAGACGGCTATCCACAAGAACCGGATTTGGAAATCGCACCTTGTTCAAGCCATAATTAACTCCCATTTTTGTAGACTTTACATGTATTGAATCACTCAGTAACTTTGATAAGAGAGAAACGGACATAAAACCATGGGCCACCGGTTTTTTAAATGGGGAATGTTTTTCCGCTTTTTCCACATCTATGTGAATCCATTGGAAGTCCATCGTCGCTTTCGCGAAATCATTGATCATTTCCTGGGTTACGGTTAACCAATCCCCTGCTGGAAATTGTTTCCCTTCCAATGTTCTAAATTCTTCAAAATTTTCCAATTCCAATTTTGCCATATTATCAAATTTATCTTGAGGTTCCCCCATCAATAGTTAAACAAATACCTGAAACAAAACGCGCCTCGTCAGATGCAAGGTATAGGTAACCGTAAGCAATATCTATTGGCTGTGCAACCGTTCGAAGCGGTATGCCCGCTTTAATAGCTTCAAAATGCTCCTCAGGTATCTCCTTCACCATATCGGTCATGGTAAACCCTGGGGCTATGGCATTGGCGGTAATACCATGTTTTCCCAATTCCACCGTCCAGGTCTTGGCCATGGCAATAACCCCTGCTTTGGTTGCCGCATAATTTGTTTGACCAAAATTTCCTCGTAGACCTACATTGGAAGCCGCACTGACAATTCTTCCATATTTGTTTTCTTTCATATAGGGAGCTACCGCCTGCGTGCATATAAAAACTCCTTTGAGATTCACTTCGATAACGGCATCCCATTCTTCTTCACTCATTTTTTCCAAAGTCCTGTCACGGGTAATTCCAGCATTGTTGATCAGGATATCAATCCTGCTGTATTTGGCATTTATCTGGTTGAACAAATTTTCAACAGCGGCTTTGTCCGTAACCGAAATCGAATGATACTCCGCTTTTCCACCTGACGCATTGATACCCTCCGCGACGGCTTGTCCTTGGGGCAAAAGATCCATGATAATTACAGTGGCCCCTTCTTGGGCAAATAATTCGGATACGGCCTGTCCGATACCTCGTGCACCACCTGTTACTACGGCAATTTTATTTTCTAATCTCATTTGTGTATTTCTTTATTTCTATCAATTTAATGTACTATACTTCAAATCCATGGAATGGTGCAACAAGCACTATCCCATTTTCACTACCAATTTTCCCCGTACCTTTCGGTTCAGCATCTCCTCCAATGCTTTTGAGGTGTCCTTGAGGTTATAAATACCGTGGATATGTGGCTTTAGTCGACCTTGACCATACCATTGCATCAAAGTCATTGTATTTTCCATGTTTGCTTTTGGATTTCCCATAGCAAAACCGCCCCAAAATACGCCAACAATGGAGGCCCCTTTCAATAACGGTAGGTTCAAAGGTATCTTGGGAATGGTTCCCGTTGTAAAACCAACGACCAGGAACCTGCCTTCCCAGGCCATTCCCCGAAAAGCCGCCTCTGAATATTCCCCGCCAACGGGGTCATAGATTACATCGACCCCTTTGCCACTAGTAAGCTCCTTAATGGTCGCCTTTAAATCTTGTTTGGAGTAATTTATGGTCTGGTCAGCACCATATTCACGGCACAACTCTAATTTCTCCTCGGTAGAAGCCGCTGCAATGACCTTGGCTCCCATCAACTTACCCAATTCCACAGCTGCCAATCCAACACCTCCCGATGCACCCAACACCAATAAGGTTTCTCCTTCCCTAAGATTAGCACGATCTTTCAAGGCATGAAAGGAGGTACCATAAGCCATCATAAAAGAGGCTGCCACGGGGAAATCCATTTTTTCCGGTTTTTTGAAACAGGCATTTGACGGCACCACTGCTTCCTCGGCCAGACCACCATGCGCCACAAATCCGAATACCTCATCACCAACAGCCAGATGTTTTACGTCTTCGCCAACCAACTTTACTATTCCGGCAACATCACTGCCCGGTGTAAAGGGAAGTTCGGGTTTGAACTGGTATAATCCCTGAATGATCAGTGTGTCCGGAAAATTAATCCCACAAGCCTTAACGCTAACCACTACCTCTCTGGCTCCCGGCTTTAGACTTTCCAATTCTTCTAGAACCAAACTTGATGGTGGTCCGTATGTTTTACATCGTATTGCCTTCATGTTTTTTTGCTTTACGCATTTTGCTGTACGCCATACGTGCTTTTTCGCCAAGCGCAGAGCGTTCAACGAATAGCAAGGTAACTATTAATCCTCAACTACTTTCAACACCAATTTACCTGATTTTTCTCCCGAAAAAAGTCGTTTGAAGGTCTGGGGGAAATTCTCTATCCCCTCGTAAATAGCCTCCCGGCTTTTTAACTTTCCTTGTGCAAGCCAAGCTGCCATAGCCTGTGCACCCTCTCCATATCTATCTGCCCAATCGAATACGATCATCCCCTGCATCGTAGCCCGGTTGACCAATAAAGAAAGATAATTGCTAGGCCCTTTTATGGCGGTTTTATTATTGTATTGCGATATGGCCCCACAAATAACCACTCTGGCATTCAATCGTAATCTGCTCAATGCAATATCAAGTATTTCACCACCTACATTATCGAAATAAACATCAAGTCCTTTGGGGGTTTCTTCTTTCAGCCTCTCCTTAACATCTTCGTTTTTATAATCAATGGCTCCATCAAAACCCAATTCCTCTACAATATATTTACATTTATCTGGGCCACCGGCAATTCCGATGACGGTGCATCCTTTTATTTTGGCAATCTGTCCCACAATACTTCCAACGGCTCCCGCCGCTCCGGAGACCACAACCACATCGCCCTCTTTAATTTTTCCAACCTCAAGAATACCGAAGTAGGCGGTCATTCCTGGCATGCCCAAGGTACTAATATAGATAGGGAGTGGTGCTAAACTTGGATCTACAGTGTGGTATCCTGTGCCATCGGAAACAGCATATTGTTGTACACCTCCATTTCCCGAAACAAATTCACCTACTTTGAACCTTGGATGGTTTTTGGCGGCAACCACTTCCCCTACGGATCCAGATCGCATGACCGAACCAATTTCCATGGGAGCTATATAGGATTTTGCATCGTTCATCCAGCCCCGCATTGCAGGATCCAGGGAAACATAATGTTGTTTCACCAAAATTTCACCCTCCTGTATTTCAGGAATAGGGTTGGTCACTAACGACCATGTTGAAGCATCGGCCTCACCTTCCGGTCTTTTCACAAATAGTAGTTGCTTGTTCATGTTTTGTTATTTTTAGTTGGAGTTTTTCTTTGTATTGGAGAAACTTTGTACATATGCTTCCATCTTACTTCTTATTTCAGGTTTCCACCATAGGGTCACGGCTTCCTTAAATGAATCTTGGGCATTTAAATCAAGCTTATTTAGCCAATGTTTTCGAAGTTTCTTTTTGGTGTTGTGCCATATTTCCTGGTCGGCCTTCATATAATGTTCCATCTTCGCCTCAGCCTGTTCCAACACTTGATCCAAAGGTGCCTGCGCATCTACCAAACCAGCAGAAACGGCTTCACGCACTGTGAGTAACTTCCCTTCCAAAATATACCGATTCGCCAAACCTTCCCCCATCCAAAATGCGTAGGCTTCTGTCAAATTTTGGGAAATCTGTATGTTGACAGCCACTTCATTGAGACCAATACTATATTGATCCCCATCTGCCATAAAACGGTTATCACTGGTTACCGCAAGTACGCATCCTCCTGCTGGAGCATGCCCCGAAATTGCTGAAATAAAAGGTTTTGGAAATTGCACCATTTCTAGGTACAGGGTGCCAAAAGCCCCAAAGAAATCGTTGACCTGTGCTTTGTTGTATGTAATAAGTTCAATAAGATCCAATCCCGCGGAGAAATAATGTGGCTGCCCCGTAAGAATTACCCCTTTGACATTCTGGTCATTTTTGATATCACGGAATACTTGGCGAAGCTCCTGTACCATCTCATAATTAATGGCATTCACCTTGCCTCTGTTCATTTGAACAATGGTGTAATCCGATTTTTGTATAAGCTGCAACGTATTCATATGCATGTTCTATATTGGTTTACTGTAACGATGTCCCGCCGTCTATGGTAATGGTCTGACCTGTGACATATTTAGAATTATCAGAAGCTAGCCATGCAATGGCCTCGGCAATTTCCGTTGCTTCACCAAATCTATCCATAGGTATTAGGCGCTTCAGCGTATCGCCCATATCGGGACGGCTCGATAATAATCTATCTAAAAGAGCGGAGTCCGTATATCCGGGACATACTGCATTGATTCTAATATTCTTACTGCCGTATTCCAAGGCTGCGGATTTTGTCATACCTACAACGGCATATTTGCTCGCACTATAGGAAAGGTTATAGCCGGAGGGCTTTAATCCGGCCAAGGAAGCAACATTGATAATATTGCCATGACCTTGTTTCATCATTTGTTGCAAAGCTACCTTCATGCAATAAAACACGCCAGTCTGGTTCACGGCAATGACATTGTGCCAGTCATCATGGGTATGTTCGGCGGTCTTTTTCTGGTGTCTTCCCCCAATACCGGCATTATTGACCATGACGTCTAATTTACCCTGCTCTTTCACCGTTCTTGATATCAAGGATTCAACTTCTTCAAATTCCGTAACGTTGGCTTGAATGGCTAATGCATTACCTCCTTTAGCTTTTATGCTATCTACTACTTTTTGGGCTTTTTTCAGGTCAATATCAGACACCATGATTGTCGCCCCTTGGGCACCCAACAAAACAGCCGTTGCCGCACCGATTCCGCTACCCGCCCCTGTAATGATCACCACTTTATTTTCTAATTCCATGTCATTCTAGCTTTAGTGGGGCAACCCAAATTTTATTTCAAATACTTCCTATGCAGCACTGTATTCTGCTTTTATCTGAATAGCATCAATAGAGGTTATCTATTTTATCTTTCTGAATAGCTTGCCATGCCGTATCACAGCATAAAGCGGATACTTTATTCAACTGCGCGAATCGTGAATCTGTTGTATGTCCGTTTTTAAAACGGTAATAGATCTGCTGGGCAATGACCGCAATCTTAAAGAGTCCGTAAGCAAAATAGAAGGTAAGATGATCCACTTCCCTCCTACTCTTAAGTGCATACTGCTGTACTATTTCAGATCTTGATGGATTGCCCTGCATAACCGTTGGGGAAGGGAGTCCATATTTCATAAAATCAGGGTCGTTAACGCTGGTCCAATATCCCAAGGAAGTCCCTAAATCCATTAGGGGATCTCCCAGAGTACACATTTCCCAATCCAAGATGGCCGCTACCTCTTTCCATTGGGTATCTGCAAATACTACGTTATCGTACTTGAAATCATTGTGAATTAGACTGTATTGATACTGCTTGGGCTGATGGTCTTGCATCCAAGACATTACCTTCTGTGCTGCCGGAACATTATTGGTTGCCGCGGCAAGATATTGCTTTCCCCAATTCACCACCTGCCGTTCCACATAACCTTCCGGCCTGCCAAGGGTTTCCAAGCCAGCAGCTTTATAATCCACCTGATGCAATTCAACAAAAGTATCCAACCATGTATCGGCTATAGTTCTAAATTCTGAAGGAGACACTTTTTGTTCTTTAGCTTCATTGGCCGTCAAAATAATACCATCTACCTTGTCCATAATATAGAAAGGAGCACCCAATATTGCAGTATCATTGGTATGCACGTATACTTTTGGAGTCTTATTGAACACTTCATGCAGATGATGGAGCACTTTAAACTCCCTACCCATATCATGTCCACGTTTTGGTGCTGAAAAGGGAGGGCGTCGAAGTACATATTCGATGTCCTCGATTTTTAATAGATAGGTTAAATTGGAATACCCATTATAAAATTGACTTACGGTCAACGCGCTTTTTTCATCTTTGATCAGTCCTTGCCCCATCAAGAACCGCTTCAAGTTTTCCTCATGGAGTTCCTCTCCCTTTCGAACAGCCATTGTGAGCTCTCTTTCCTGCATGTCTAGGATTCAGTATATTTTTTGATTGTATTTTTTCCCAATTGGCTCAGGTGTACCTCATCAGGCCCATCGGCCAATCGCAAGGTTCTGGCAGAAGCATAAAAGTGGGCCAAGGGGGTATCACCACTTACTCCTTTACCTCCCATGATCTGGATGGCCCTATCGATTACCTTTAAAGCCATATTGGGCGCTACGATTTTAATCATTGCAATCAGGTCCTTGGCTTCCTTGTTACCTACCTTGTCCATTTTATCTGCTGCTGACAACACCAATAGCCGTGTTTGTTCAATCTCGCACCGCGAATGGGCAATCTCCTGACGGATACTGCTATAGGTATCGAGTGTCCTACCAAAGGGTTTTCGTTCAACGGCCCTTTCCGACATCAATTCCAAGGATCGTTGCGCCATACCGATCAATCGCATGCAATGATGTATTCTGCCCGGTCCCAACCGGCCTTGTGCAATCTCAAACCCCTTGCCTTCACCCAAAAGCAAGTTCTCTTTGGGCACCCTTACCTGGTCCAAAACTATTTCTGCATGACCTTCAGGGGAATCAGTATACCCAAAAACGTTTAGCGGTCGTATTATTTTTAGGCCTGAAGTATCCAAGGGTACTAAAATCATGCTTTGCTGTAGGTGTCGTGGGGCTCCAAAATCGGTTTTGCCCATTACGATGGCAATCTTACAATTTGGATCCATAGCTCCTGAAGACCACCATTTTTTTCCTGTAATCACATAACTATCCCTTTCAGCAACCATAGCGGTCTCAATGTTGGTAGCATCAGAGGAAGCCACCTCTGGTTCAGTCATCAAAAATGCAGACCTTATATCTCCGTTCATCAACGGAGTCAGCCATTGTCTTTGCTGTTCTTGGGTACCGTATTTAGCCAATACCTCCATATTTCCGGTATCGGGAGCGCTACAATTGAAGATTTCTGAACACCAGAGTATCCTCCCCATGATCTCGGCTAAGGGCGCATATTCCAAATTTGTCAACCCGGGACTTAAACTGCCATAGCCCTTTGGTAAAAACAAATTCCAAAGACCATCTTCCTTTGCTTTTTCTTTCAAGGCACCAAGTCCTGGCCATTTTTTCCATGCATTGGAGGGGTCGCTATGAAATGCTTCTACCTCTTCCTGCACTGGATGTATATTTTTTGCTATAAATAGCTTCAACCTTTCCTGAAGCGAAATGGATTTTTCACTGTATTCAAAATTCATAGTATCACTGTTTACTTTAATTCACTAATTATCCTGAAACCATATACCCTCCATCCGCGACATACACTCCGCCCGTCATATAGGAGCCTGCATCGGATGCCAGTAACATGACCATGCCGGCCATTTCTTCAGGGGCAGCTATTCGATTCAATGGCAAGGCCTTGGTAAACCGGTCGACCAATTTTTCGTCGGCCCAAAGTCCTTCGCTGAACTTGGTCTTAATCAGCCCAGGGCATAACACATTGGCCCGTACACCATAACGTCCCCATTCTTTTGCCTGATTTTTGGTAAGCATGATCAAAGCCGATTTCGTGGCACTGTATAACCCAAGACCAAATCCCGGCCTTAGCCCCTCTACCGAGGATATGTTGATGATGCTTCCTCCTCCATTTTCTTTCATTGAGGGCAATACCAAATTGGAAAGTAGCCAGGGTGCTTTCACGTTCACCCCCATAATTTTATCGAATACTGCTTCGTCCGAACCTTCCAAGGGGCCATAATAAGGATTTATGGCAGCGTTATTCACAAGGATATCGATTCTTCCAAAATGCTCAATGGATTTTGCAATGAGCGATTGTCGCTGATCCGAATCCCCAATATGACATTGAATGCCAACTGCATTCAGGCCAGCCATCTTGAATTCCTCTGCGACCTCATCCACAGCACTCTGCTTTCTGCTGCTTACTACCACTTTGGCACCATTCTCGGCCAGACCTTGGGCTATGGATTTACCAATGCCTTTACTGGATCCGGTAATAATGGCCACTTTGCCGTTTAAGTTAAATTTAGATGTTATGGTATTCATAATCTGTATGTATTGATTCGATTTAAGAAAGCTTTGAAAAAGGGTCTAATTTTACTCGATTTAATCCAAATGGCTCTAAATTCCTATTCGTTAGACAAACATTTCGTTATCGCTAGCCATTGTGAGTATTTCTTCATTCATCAACACTTCGGCCAATGCCGCAGTCTTTGGAAGCTCGTATTTAAAATAATATTTCATTGCATGGATTTTGCCTGTATAAAATTCCTGGGCATATTTGGTATCCCCTTCGATTATGGCATTTTGTGCATTCTTGGCCATATCGAGCCACAGCCATCCTATGACGATATTACCTAAAAACTCCATAAACACCGTGGCGTCCGACAGGAAACGTTCATAATCACCTTTTTGGGCAAATGGCAATAAGAATTGCAAGACATCCTGCACCAACCTCAATTTAGCACTAAGCTTTTGGGCATAAGGTGCCAATTCATCATAAGTGGAAGCTTCCTTGATGCAGTTCATAATCTCCACCGACAGCAATTGTAGTGCCTTACCATTGTTCATGGTGACTTTCCTTCCCAAAAGATCCAAAGATTGAATTCCTGTAGTCCCTTCATATATTGAAAAAATGCGGATGTCCCTATGATATTGTTGTAAAATAAAATCAGAACAATACCCATAGCCGCCCAAAACTTGAACGCCATTGCTTACTGAAACGGCTCCCATTTCAGAGGGATAGGTTTTAGCAATTGGAGTAAGCACCTCCAACAAGTTTAAGTATTTATCCCGCTCCGCTGCATCAGGGTGCGTTATGGAAAGATCATGGTACTTTGCTGATAGCAATATCAAACTCAATGCTCCCTCAGACACCACTTTTTGCAACAGTAGCATTCGTTTAACATCAGGGTGGTTGATAATCAAGGTCTGCTCTTGTGTAGCGTCTTTTTTACCGGAGGAAGTGAGGCTACGCCCTTGGGGTCTTTCCTTGGCATATTTCAAAGACGCTTGATAGGCCGCCATGGTAATGGCAGCGGCACCACGTCCTACTCCTATACGGGCGCCATTCATCATCATGAACATATACTTTAACCCCTGATCGGCCTCCCCTACCAACCACCCTTGACAATCATTTTTGTCTCCAAACGATAAATGTGTGGTGCAATATCCTTTTTGCCCCATTTTTTGAAAGTCACCTAAAGTGGTTACGTCGTTAGGAATTAACCCATCACCGGTATTTGATCTATTTTTAGGAACCACAAACAATGATATTCCCTTGGTACCGGCAGGTGCTCCCTTGATTCGTGCCAATACGAGATGAACAACATTTTCAACCCCTTGATAATCACCTCCTGAAATGAATATTTTCTGTCCTGAAATTTTATAACCTTCTTCCGTAAGAACTGCTGCAGTAGCGATATCAGATAATGAACTGCCAGCTTGTGGTTCTGTAAGACACATTGTACCTCCCCACTCCCCTGTCAGCATTTTAGGCAGGAAAACATCTTTCAATGTATTATTGGCAAAATGTACGATCAATTCGGCAGCGCCAAAGGTAAGCCCAATATATCCCGGCAAATGGTTATTCGCCGCATCCTGGATATAGAGGGAAGCTGTAACTACTATACTCGGCATTTGTAAGCCTCCAATATCGTAGTCGAAAAGGGCAGCAATAAGTCCCATTTCCCCACCTTTCTTCATGTACTCCTTCACTTGTGGATGCACGACGATCTCTCCATCCTTGAAATGGGCTGGGTTCGCATCCATTTCCTGAAAATATGGAAAGAGCTCCTTATCTGAAAAATCCTTGGTCGCATTCAAAAAGAGGTCCACAGATTCTTGGTCATAATCTTCAAATCGAGGCTGATCCAATACGTTTTGAAGCTCATGTACATTATAAAGCAAGAATTTAAGGGTTTCGATATCTACATACTGATTTGCCATGGAATACTATTTTCTGTTGTATGTCTAAGATAGCGGTAAATATCAATTTAGTCGTTAAACTGGTTTAATAAAAATGATAGGTTTCAAATGTTTTCGAAATACTGGTCAATTCTTAACGAGTCGTTTTCGAATCTTGGATAAACCCACAGGAGTAAGTCCTAGATAGGAAGCGATAAGATACTGTGGCACCCGTTGTATAAGACCTGGTCTTTTGTTCAAGAGCCTAAGGTAGCGCTCTTCATAGGTGCGATTATTGAGTCTTTCGATTCGGGTAAACGTCCTTACGAAAGCATCTTGCATCGATAATCTTCCAAACCGCTCCAATGAGTGCGACTTTCCAAAGGATTTCTCAACATTGATCTTTTCAATGGCATACACAGTGGTATCTTCGGTTGCTTCCAAAAAACATGTGGCGGGTGCGTTCTGAACATAGGCATATAAATCGGTAAAAAAGACATCCTCAGTATAAAACTCAAGTACCTTTATTTCACCTTTCTCCATCTTGTAATAATTGACACAGCCTACATCCAAATAGTAAAAATAATCTACCTTATCTCCAGGTTTGATTAGCTTTTCCCCTTTTCTCAAATGAATCTTACTATAAAATTGAAAAATATAATCGATGTCGGCCACATTAACCGGAGTATATGACAAGATTTTGTTCTTAAGATTTTCCAAGTGTATTTCGGCTATATATATTCAATGGAATACTTGCCTGCAAAGGACGTCGTTAAGGTAAGCATTTGAGATGAATTTTTCTCATTTTTAATACCTTGGCAAAAACAAGATCTCCACTTAGAATTGATTTCAATTACTTAATCAAAATCTCATTCTGTTTTATTTCCATTACAATCAATTCGTTGATGGAGAGTCTCCACCTCTCTTTGGCATCACAAGACTATCAGCAGGATAATTGTCCTTAAGATAAGTCATTTGGGCTTTTGCCCAATCCATAATAATCTCCCGTTGATCAGCATTAAGGTTTGCCTCTGCGTGAAGCCCCAAATTCGTGTAAGACGGCAAAGGCATCTCGTGCTCTTCTATCATTTCGATCACTTCCTCAAATTTATGGTTTTGAATAGCGATTGGCGCATTGCTAAAATCAGAAAAATTCAGATGTCTTTTACCATCGTTTATATGATGGTTCAACCACCAAGCAACTGGCTGTACATTTGCATACCAAGGATAAACCGTTTTGTTGGAATGACAATCATTACAGGAAACCTGTAAAATATCGTTTACAGCCTCGGGAACTGAATACTTTGTTGAAACAGCATAGGTCAAATCATTGGATTCATTTTTGTCGGGACGAATAAACTGAATTACTATTAGCACAATTCCCAATCCTATTAAAATTTTTTTCAGCATAATAAATTAGTTTAATTAATTAATAAAGAACATCACGAAACCAACCCTGTCTGCCGACAGGCAGGTTCGCAGGAACAACACCTTCATATACTCTTAAAACGAATTTGGTTTGTTTTAAAGGTTTTGATAGTTATTGTTCTATTTACTTCTCGAGGCGAAATAATCATTCAACTCTTTCCGGGTCATCGGTAATTTGCTATCCGGATATTTTTGAATCCAATCCATGAAATCGATGGTAATCTCGTCCGTCCATCGTGTATCTATCTGTCCTGGTGTATACTTTTTCTCTCGTAACCTTTGGAATCCAAACAGGTCTCTCAATCCCACAACTTCTGACGAAATGACCAGTTCAGACACCAAATTTGCTGGTATAAAAACTGTTCCAAAGCGATTGGCAAGTATTACGTCTCCCGGCAAAACTATGGCTCTTCCAATGCGCACGGGCTTATTAATGGAAGTTAGCATTTCCTGTTGCAGATAAGAAGGGTCATCTCCCCGGAACCAACCATTAAAACCAGGGATATTTTGCAGACCCGCCAAGTCTCTAACTCCGGCATCGAAAATGACCCCGTTCTGGGAGTTGGCATATATGGCGTTGCCCAAATTAGAGCCTATCAAAGTACCATCGATAATCCGACCATACCCATCGGCCACATAAATATCTCCGGGCTGTAGGATTTCGATTGGCCAAGAATTGCTTCCCCCTATTGTATCTCGTTTTTCCATTGCCCCTTCTAACTTTATATGCTTTTGAAAATCAGGTCGCAAAGGCATGTATTGGGCAGTAATTGCTCTACCTGTCATAACACTGTCCTGATGTATTATTTCCCAATTACCTTCATATTGGTTGTGGTAATTATGGGAGCGTAAGTACCCCCAGGCTTCTTCGATCTGAATATTCTTAAGTCGTGCCAGCAACGCATCGGAGACCATAGGTCTACCATCCTCAAATCGCTCTCCTTTCCAGTTAGAAGTTAAGGCCTTAATGTATTCTGGCGATGATGCTATTCCTTGGGCCTCGATATTAAAACTGATAATTACACAAAGTGCCGTAAAAACTATTCTCGTAATCATATTTTAAATTTGATGGTTATTTATTGTTTTTAAATACTTTTTTTTTACGATTAACTGTAGGTTCTATCATGAGAACGCAGTTCATTCCACTCTTTCGTGGATTTAAAGTAACTCTTATCGCTTGGATGCAAATGTTCCTTAATTACGTCCTCGTTCAGCTCTATGCCCAAACCTGGAGCGGTGAGAGGAACCGGGGCATATCCTTTATCGATCATCTTAAATCCACCAACCGTTTTGACCAGGTTTTCCCACCAAGG
>JAGLKG010000244.1 GCA_023141835.1 Maribacter sp.
TATGCAAACTGACCCCAAGCCCGGTACATACTTCCAAATATGGCATCCCCTTCACGAATGGTATGTATGCCCGCATCATTACTTTCAATATTATCCGAGATGGCTATATTAACCTTAGTAGATATTAAGGCTTCCGCAACTTTGGGATTTTTTATATGAAAATCAAAGAAGAGTTTTTCATTTGCTTCAATGGAAAGTTCCACTATTGAAAAATCCTGCGGTATTTCTACTGAATAGGCATAGATACCCTGGGATAGACTCGGACTAAAAGTTACAGTTCTTGTTTGCTTATGTACTAATTGATTGGACTTCTTTATAGTAAAGATGAGATTCCTTTCAGCAAAGTCTGCCTGAATATCCTCGGAATAGATAATGATGGAATTTGGAAAATCCGGGGAAACCGCAATCGTACCGGTTTCTATTGCCGGCCATGATCCGGTAGGACTTACGCTCTTGTTGTAAATACTATGTTCTACAATTGGCAGGAACTCCAGAAGAGGATTGCCATTATCGTCGTTTACCTCTTCAATAGCGGGATCAGAAGAAGCTGTATAATAGAGTCTTGGGGACCAATCTAATTTTGTCCATGCAATTTTGGAATCGGCCTTTAGCCTAAAAAACAATTTATCCATTTTATCAACAGGAAAATCATTTATGGTAATATCCAGATTCGCATAAACATCCTGCCCTGCAAAATCCTGTTGATGAATAATTTGTGTGTCACCATCCTCTCCTTGTTCAATGGTCGTTACTTCCGCCTTCATACCTGCTGCGAAAAAGGCCTTGAAACTTGCATCTACCTCATCTCTTGGAACATAAGAGCTTACAGTTAAGGTATTTCCCGATACAGTGGATGAATAGCCCTGAATCTTATTAATTCCTTCATTTACCTTGCTGGCAACTTCATTGAGCGTACCCCTTACCGTTGCCACATTGTATTCATTACCATTAAGTCCAATTTTACAATTTCCCGCAATAACCGGGGATTTCGTTATTTTAAAAGTACTCACTTCAATTTTACCAAAAGCCCCTTTGACAATTTCCAATCGAATATCATCTGAAGTCAAAGGTTTGGAAAAACTTCCTTCAATATTGATCGTTCCATCAATAGGCATGCCTGTAGAAGCTGTGGCTGAAATAAGGAAATCCTCAAATGCATTGTATTGAAATATTGGAAGCTCGTTGGCATCTAGTATATCTTCAGTATGTTCTGAATAAGTGATGGTTGGTTTCCACAATACTTGATCATTGGTTCCATTTTCTATAGATTGCACCCTGAAATAAATTCTATCTCCCGAATCTACCGGCACGGCTGAAACCCCAGATGGATTTGATTCTGTAAAATCATCTTTTGGAATGGTTTTACTCCAAAGTTCTGTGCCCTTATGCTGAATAGCTACCCTAACACCGTCTTCGTTACCCGACACGGAATTTTCAACAGGTTCCAAAAGTGCAACCGGCGCATTTATGGATACGATGCCCTTGTATGGAGCTTCCCATACTTTTATGACATCGTGTAAAGGGTATTGATCAATGGTCTGATCTATTTCCTCTTGTGTTTGAGGCTCTACCATATCCGGATCAATATTATTTGAAGTATTTATAGGACTTGGCGTTGAAGAACTTGATGTTGTGAAGGTAGGAACTCCATCAACTATATGATTAAAATATACCGTTCCCCGTTTAACTATATCTACTAGTTTATCACCATTGACGTCTGCAAAATAGGTATTGGTAACATCTGTGGTTAAAGATTTTTCTGCTGCCACATGAATACCAAAAGTGGCTTCAACGCCTAAACTTGCACTTGAAGTCCACCCAATGTTAAAATCAGAAATCCCTTCAATTTGAACAGGGTCACCAAAAGATATATTCCCCTCATTGTTGGAAGTATTGGGACGAAAAAACAAGCCTGAATTATTTTTCCCCTTAAACACTTTATCGTCAAGTCCGTCTCCATTAATATCTACTAGTGCCAATAGGCCATCGTTTCGATACAGGTTAATCCCAAATCTAGAACCCGCGGTTTGATCCTTGGTAAACAGATTACCGTCGAAAGGGCCAACTGTTACCGACATACCGGCGCCGCCTCCAAGCGATCTGCCCGAACCAAGCATGGAAATCTTATTGATAAGTTCTACATTTTCGTCATTACCAGCTATATTATCCTGGTCGTTTTCCCATACTTTCTCGGTTGTATATGGATCATATTCCTCATTTGTAATAACATCATTGTAATATTCAAACTCATGATGGTTAAATACCTTTCCTGAAGCATCAAATTCGGTTATTTTATTCAACAAGGTTTTGAAAAATACTCCTTCTATATATTCAAGCTCATAACTGCGAATAGGTTGCCCATTAAATGAGATTTCAATTTTACGCAATAGATCGGCCATGACCTTTTTAAAACCATATTGAGCATTTATGGTGATATCTTTTCTGGGTTGCTCCCCCAATTCCCTATCCCTGGTAAAGGCTATTTGATATTTTCCAGGTTCATTTTCATGGCCGGTATATGTTATATTGTCGATGTAGGTATTGAATCCGGGAACAGTTCCTCCCGTAATACCCACATCTTGGACTTTGGAGCACTCATATTTTATAAAATTATCGTGTAGGTCACGAATTTCTACCAATGCCCAATGTGATATGTTATCATCTTCATCCCTTAATACTGAACTTTCCGCAATGCCTTCAATTAGCGATCCGCCATACGAATATCGAACCCCGGATTTATCGGTTACTTCCCACCAATAATCTTTTGGCCCCGCACCATGGCGAATAATTTTGTTGAATTTACTTTCTATGCGAGGATAAAATTGTTTTTCGGATGTTCTTGTTTCAAGTTCGTCTCTATGCGCTACCGGCCATAACTGTTCTCCGTTTAAGATATAGGTTTCCGATTCTTTATCATCCAGATACCGTGGTACCCCCCAGCGGGTTTCAACAGTAATTGTTGGGGTTTGCAAGTTCCACCCTAGGCCCAGCCAATCATTATCCCCATCACTGGTATATTGAATATTTAGTTCAGGTTGCATTCCATTACGTCCTTCAGGTAATATAATAGGGTATTCCAACGCCACAGTCCCCATATTATTTGCTTGAGGAGGCTCGATTGTATTTACGGCCGTTGCAGGGTCTGCAAAGTTTAAATCTTTGATGGATGTTGGTATGTATCCTGATGTTTGAGGAGATTCGGGCACTTTTATTACCCCATTGATCATATCCGTAAAATGGGAGGTTCTTGAAACAAGGATTTGATTCTTATCGTCAAAAAATTCTTTTTTCAGCTGGACCCAAAGTCTGTTTACTTCGTCAAAGTAGTAAGTTCTAATATCCTTTTCAGTATATCCATCAGGCAATTTCTCCGGATCGTATTGCAGGGAAATAATTGCATCTTTATTAAATTTAGTTCCATGAGGTAAGAAGCGATAACTGCTATGGCCTTTGGTAACGTTTACCATACCTGGATCCAGCACCGGGATGTCAATACTTCGTAAAGGTGTAATAGAGATGTTTTTGGGGGCTTTTAGTGAATTTGGTTCAATAAAAATGGAAGCACCATCTAAATTAAGTTGAAAACTTTCATTTGGCACATACTCACCTATTGATTGTTCTAAAGATCTGCCGCCTATTTTGTTATAGAAATTAGCTTTGGTAGGTTTACTAAAGAAAACCTGCTTTTCTATAATCTCTCCGTCGGGATATATTACTTTAACATTAATGCCCCATTGTTCCTCTTTGTTTTTATTTGATGTTATAACCTCAAATTCAGATGATATGGTTGGTGTTCTTGTACCATCAATAAATACTTTTGCACCTTCACTATCTTTGCCATTAGCAAAGCCATTAATATAACCTTGGTTATTTACGTATTCCCTGTTCAATGGTTGGTTTATGATTATTGATCTCCCCAGTTTGCCCCTTTTTTTTATATGAATCCCTAAATTTCGAATTCTGTAATTATAAACGGCCCCATCAGGAAGTCCAAAACGAACGACATTATCTCCTTTCCTTAGCCAGTCTATTTTGAGCTGTTGTTTTTGTTCTTGCCAAATGTTGGATTGTGTTACAAAATAGCCTCCAACGGAAAGTTGATCGTTAATACTTCGTGAGATTCCTGTAAAATTGCTTATTCCATATAAATCATATGTTAGCCACACTTCCTCGTCCTCTGAAGGAAGGGTTTCAATTGTGACCGTAAATACATTGTCGGACGGACTATCCAAAGGCCTCTCCTCAAAAACACCTATATAGCCCTCTTTTTGTGAAGACGGATAATATCTTTCGGTTGTTGATTTATTGTTCTTTTTATTTTCTGAAGCTAATCCATTGATAAAACACAACAGAAAGAGTAGTAAAAAAAATACTGCCGAATATGTCTTTTTTATTACCACCATTGACTTTTAATAGTTTTGTTTTCTTTCCAATATGATTTTTATTCAACAACCAGTTTAAATGAAGCCTTCCTATCTGTAGCTTTTAAAACAACATTGTATATCCCTGATGTAAGAATGGTTGTACCAGACATATTATATGAAGATTGGTCTTTGCCTTCCATGGTATAAATTAATCTTCCCATCATATCAAAAACGTGAACTTGAACACGCTGTTTTTCTTTAAGTCTCACCTGAATCTGGTAATTCCCGTCTTTGGACTGGTTAGGGAATAATATGAAAGATTGAATGCTGCTGTCTTCTATTTTTATGCTATCGGAAGCTTCACAGCCATTACTTGAAATAATATTCACTGTGTATATCCCCTGTGTTGTTATTGCAATTGAGGGCTGATCACTGTAGAAGCCACCGTCTAAAGTCCAGTCATATTCATAAGTGATCTCATCTTCTGACAAGATCGCAGCATCCAATAAGATTTCCTCCATTCCAAATTGAAATTCCCGGTCTTCGCCCAGGTCAACAGATATAGGGGTCGGGGCTTCTAAATTATACAGAACCTCAGTTTGAGTCCCTACAGCATCTGTCACTTCTAATCGGTAAATATCTTCTGATAGATTTTCTATAAATTTTTCCGGATATTTGGCTTCTGTGCTTTTCCATTGATCCATTATGGAATCGGATGCCAGCAGTTCATAATTATATGGTGGAATACCTCCTTTTACTTCATATAATAATTTTCCGTCGTTGCGATTATTGCAACTAATGGGTTGATCCTCTGTAAGACCAACTTCCAAGTTTTCCTTTAATGCGAAAGTAAAAACATCAGTTCCCGAGATGTCGGTATCCCATTGTATTTCTTCAAAAGAAAGGATATTATTCTCTAAACCCGAAGCTTCAATATATTTGATGTTTTCAGAAAGGAATGTCCCGTCTCCGCTAAGATCAATAACCATTAAATATTCACTTTTATCCCTATCCCCCTCTTTAAAAACATTTGAAATATCCAGTTGTAGGGTAGTTTTTAATTCTGAAACTTTTTCGCCGGTTGCCTGTATTTTCCATTTCCGTTGTAATAAGGGTATCTGGTACTCAGGTTTTTCATTTTCCTCTATTGCAAGTGGCTTATTGTTAGTTCCCCAAATCAAAAAGGTGTTGTCATCCAATTGCATATTATTGTCATTGTTCGTAGGAAAAATTGCTCCAATCCCAATGGTAATTAAAGAAGATTCCTCGGTGCTATGCGACTGTTTCTGGTATAGTCCAAGAGAATCATCTCTTCCAATACCAGCGATATAATTTGCGAAATTTTCATTATCTTTTATCGAATAGACAACCTTTTTTTCAGAAGAAAGATAATCCTTGCCATTGGTAAGTGTTAAGCCATACTTTAGTGCCAATGCAGATTCAATAGCCTGCCTCCAATTTCCACGAAGCAAAGTATTATATACAATGATTTCTGCAATACTTCCCTTAAATCCCTTTAGCGTGTTATTGGAAAAATTCCCCAAACGTAAACGAGGTTTATTGGGAAAAGCGGCTTTATTTTTAGGATGATATATTTGGAGATAAGTATTGAGCACAGGAACTTTTGTTAAGCCACCTTCGTAGTTGGAGAAGTCATCAGGATTAGCAGCAACAGCTGTAGTTAAAGTAATGTTGGAATCTTCTCCATATAGCCCCCATAATTCCATTTCCTTGGTCGCATCATCAGATTGGTACACCGTAAATATGGTTGTTTGGGATAAATCTCCGATATCGCTTACTATATCCAAATAATCTATTTCATTTTTAAATTGCATAACAGGATTAAAGTTGATATACTTCTGATTCTGTTCTTCGCTTTTATTGTATGAAGTAGAATCTTTACCAGCAACCTTTAATGAGTCCAGTACTTTTTTGTGAAGGTGAAGCCTAAATATTTTATTGGATTGTCCTGAAACAATAGCAGTAAGAAACAAAAATACAATAGTGATATAATAATGCCTCATAACCAAAATTTCTTAATTCTATGAAAAAACTATGTACACATATCAAAAGCAATTCATGGGCGAATCATGGGCGAATCAAAAAGTGTTTTAACAAAGTTAAATAATGGCTAAGTATTCAAGAAAAAGGCAATTGTTTTGCTGATTAGCGGTTTAATGTATTAATTAATATACTTAAAATATCTAATAAAAGAGCAGAAACTACTTGTTAAATGGATGTAGAACAGGGAAATACGATAAAAATCACCTACGACCTCTAATATTAATAAAAGAAAACCCGCTAATAACATGGATGGTTAAGTCGGGATGCAGGGTTGAATTTTTTGGACATTGCTATTCCTTCTAACAGTTTTGTATATCGGCCATTTTATGGGACCCTAAAAATCGTAATCAATAATTCATATAAGTTGGATATGATCATTAACTATATATCCCTATATT
>JAGLKG010000245.1 GCA_023141835.1 Maribacter sp.
TCTTCAGATAAAAGTGGACTGATTTCAGTTGACGGGTTCGGCACAATGGCCATTACTGAGAATAATATTCTGTTTACTAGTAACAACAAACTTGAGAGTATTGAAGGGTTTTCCAATTTGACTGAAATCGGTGGTGTGTTACAAATCATATACTGCTCAAGTCTTTCTGACCTATCCGGATTTTCCAATCTAGTTGAAATAGGTGACTATTTAACACTCAGAAGAATTGACGCCTTAATCGATATGAATGATTTCGGAAATCTTACAATGATATCGACTATTAACATGATCGAAAATTCAAGTCTCACAAGTTTGGCTGGGCTGGAACGTGTTATATCCGATTTGGCAGGAATTAAAATTGCATACAACCCCCTTCTTAGCAATATTGAAGGTTTAAAGAATATAGGTTCGATTACTGGTGTTTTCAGGATTGAAAATAATCCAATGTTATCGGATTGTTCGATGATATCTATTTGCGATCAATTGCCGATTGGCTCTACGACTTTTAGTATTATTAGAAATATGGAAGGATGCAACACACAGGAAGAGGTGTTATTATCATGTAATTAAATGCGTCTGACCATTTTTTTTGAATTCTCTCGAATTTAACACCTGTAAAATAAGGGCTTTTTTAAGAAAAAAAATGCGCACGCCAAAAAAAAAGCTAACTTTTAGATGTTATTGAAATTCTCTTACCCGAGGAAATCTTCGTTGTAATTTTTTTCAGGACATTCATTTATAATCAGGTTACAAAGGACCAAATAGAAGAAATTGTCTCAATCGTTCATTAATTGCAACCTGCCAAAAGAAGTGGGTACATGAAAATCTGGTTCTTTGGTTTTAGGATCTACCCAAGTAATCCATTTAAAATCACCATCTGGATTATCAGCATCTGGTAATACTTCGGTATCTGCACGGTAAAGACCCACCTCAAGTGCATTATCTTTTATTAATCCCAAATCGTTTAGCGATTCCATACTGATAATCATATCGAGCAGATAGCCATCATCCAAAATGGTTCCCTTGGTAAACAAGTGTCCTTTAGGCCACGTCCAGTCATCATCAAATGTTCGGTAATGTGTTGCCGAAAAATCGAGCACCGCTCCGTTGGGGTCTACTTCCAAACAGTAATACCTATTTAGACCGGGGTCCTGTCTGAGAAATATTTCAACCCTATCAGATCTTACAATATCTCGCTTGGTTTGGTAATTGTCATATATGATCAAATTACGTTCTTTAACTTTATAGCGTAAATAAAGATGGCTATCGGTATGCATTGCCATAAAGCTTGTTTCTTGCATGGGTTCTTCTCGCCAAGGTTGTGAAAAATCATTCAATAGTATTGCTTCTTTCCACAAATCATCACTTAATGATTCAGTGATTTCACCTTTAAATCGAGTTTTGTTTACACTATAAGTTTTCATATCGTTTGCGGTTTTACAAGTATAGAAACATATGCTTACCAGTAGTATACTTAAAAGAACTGTTTGTTTCATACGTTTTGATTTTGGCTTTGGTTCTTGTTTTAAATATGTTATTAGTCGATAATGAATCAACCATTTGTTATGCTATATACTATGAACAAATTCAATACCTGAGTCGTATGGTCTTTAGCAGAAAATTCTGGTGTTTTGTCACCGGCGTTTAAGGTGTCCATCATGAATTTGTAGTTTACGTACTTTTTTGATAAAGCTATACTGTACGTTGCCAAACGAAAGTAGACTAGCTTGGCTCAAAGTTAAGTTATAAATTTAGTATTTGTATTAGTTGAGTGTTTCTTCAGTTTGATGATATACATTGAAAAGGAGGTTGATAATGGAATTGCTTTTAATCATGAAGTGATTTAGATATTTTTTTTACATTCTATTCTTTTTGTTCTTTCAAATTGTCCTCTTAGGCTTAAATTTTACTAGATATATTGAATGGAAATGTGAAGAAAAGGGTTATTGACTTGACTTTGTTTTGATATTAACGAATGTACAGGCATATTAAAGTAAATCGACTTGAACTAGAGGGCTAAGCCAAATTACGACTGCTACCCAAAACAATATAAATCACCTTAGATATAGGCATCGAGCCCTAACTTGTAGTCTTCCCTAAAAGCTTATATTTAATATCAGATAAATTAAATTACACAACGGGTTAATAGTATTATAACTTATAATAACAATCTGGACAACAATCAAATTTTTAAGTCAAATTCCCATAAGGGACTACACAATTATATTATATTTCCAACTTCAACCAAGTGAGGCATCTTTGCCTTATAACACCAACGGATAATTTACTCTATATGCATCAAGAAATTAAAAAACACCTCTTTGTATTCCTAACAGCAATGTTTATGATTCCCTTCCTCGGTTTTGCCCAAAAAACCTCAACCAACGTAAAGGTTATGACGTACAACATTTGGAATGGCTTTGATTGGGGCAAGGATACCGCTAGAAAGGAAAATTGGATACAATGGATCAGTGATAAAAGTCCTGATGTCCTTGCACTGCAGGAACTATGCGGCTACACTGAAGAAAAACTTAGAACTGATGCGGCGAGATGGGGACATACGTATGTGAAAATACTGAAAGTCGAAGGCTATCCTGTGGGTCTAACCTCCAATAAACCCATTATTCTTAAAGAAAAAGGCTTGGATGAAATGTGGCATGGTTTCCTGCATTGTGAGACCTATGGTATTGATTTTTTTGTAGTTCACCTGTCCCCTTCCGATAGTAACTTTAGGCTTAAAGAAGCACATCTTATTGTTGAAAAAATCAGAAGTTCGAAGAGCGACAAGTACATCATACTTGGTGATTTTAATGCCCACTCCCCCTTCGATGAAGGAATTTTGAAAAATAATAAAAGTTTGTTACAAAAATATACCAACGAAAAAAATAAGAAAGGGTATTCAAATTTAAGGCTTGGAGCTTTTGATTATTCTGTGGTTTCCACCTTTTTGGGGTTACCTGCTATCGATGTGACCAAAAATTTTGTGGACATAAAAGCTAGGTTCACGTTCCCAACCCCAGCATTGATTGGGATTTACCAAACGGCCGATGAGGTAGAATTAAATAAAGAACGCATAGATTATATTTTAACGAGTCCCATTATTTCGAAATCTTGTAAAAATGTCTCTATTTTTAATAGTGGCATGACCGAAAACTTATCTGATCATTATCCGATTATGGCCGAGTTTCAGTTTTAGGTAAAAATGATGATTTGCGTTTTCAGTGAATGCCATACTAAAATTGTACCGATGCATCGGTTATGTCCCGATTTAGCTTTACAATACTATATATTACCCCTTTATACACAAGTTGGCATTTATTAAAGTAGAACTGAACAGATAGAAATGGAGAATAAAAATATCGTATTTATTGCAAAAAGTTTGGATGGGTTCATAGCCGGGAAAAATGGAGAACTTGACTGGTTGCAGGCTATACCAAATCCAGAAAATAACGATATGGGGTTTGTTAGCTTAATGAATGAAATTGATGCAATAGTCATGGGAAGGACCACGTTCGAAATGGTATGCAAATTTGAAGGGGAATGGCCTTATAATAAGCCCCTATTCGTGTTAAGTAATTCACTAAATGAAATTCCAGATACGTTTAAGGAAAAAGCAACTCTGTTAAATGGCAATCTGAAGGAAATTCTAAACAATATCCACAAAAAGGGGTTTTACAAGTTATATATCGACGGAGGAAAAACAGTTCAAAATTTCCTTAAGGAGGATTTGATTCATGAACTTAGGGTTACTACAATTCCAATTTTGTTAGGTGATGGAATTTCATTGTTCAACGTTTTGCCAAAATCGTTGGAATTCAATCACTTAAAAACGGAAGTGTTTCTGGATCAGATTGTTCAAAGTCATTATAAACGGAAAAAATAAACAAATCTAACAACGTATCCAGCGAAAGCGATAGGCAGAATCTTTAAATTGGTTTTTTTTCATCCCTCCTCTATCCAAACCCTTATATTGTATGACTTCGCCAAAATGATGTCTGTTTACCATAAGAACATTGTACAAATTAACAACTGTACCGTTCATTCTATTTTCAAGTAAAGTAATCCAGGGCATTTCAACTCTTGCATTGTAAGCATTGATTTATTCAAATTCTTATCGTAATTTCTACTCTTAATTTTCAGTGATGGAAAAGCAAAGAAGAATATTCATTCAACAAGCAGGAATCGTAGTGGCTGCCACAGCATTGGCACCTAATGTTGTATGGGCCACGACCAAACCAAGAAAGGAAAAATTGGGAGTTGCCTTGGTGGGACTTGGGTACTATAGTACAGATTTACTCGCCCCTGCCCTGCAATTGACCAAAAATTGTGAACTGAAAGGCATCGTAACAGGAAGTCCTGAAAAGATTCCCGTCTGGAAAGAAAAGTATGGCATCGACGACAAAAATATTTACAACTATGAAAATTTTGATCGGATCGCCAACAATGATGATATCGATGTAATTTATGTGGTACTTCCTCCTTCAATGCATGCCGAATATACGGTACGGGCAGCAAAAGCTGGCAAACATGTATGGTGTGAAAAACCCATGGCACCTTCAGTTGCCGATTGCGAAGCCATGATCAAAGCATGTAAGGACAATAAGGTGAAACTTGCCATTGGGTACAGATGTCAACATGACCCCAATATTCAGGCTTATATGAAGGTGGGAAAGGAAAGGCCTTTTGGCAAGGTGAAAATGATTACCTCGGCAGCTGGTTATTTTGATGGCAGGACCAACCATTGGAAACAAAATAAAAAATTAGGTGGAGGTGCTATGGGCGATATGGGCGTTTATGCCTTACAAGGCGCAAGACTTGCAACTGGTGAGGAACCTATTTCCGTTTTAGCACAATCCTTTACAACTCGGCCAGCCATATATCATGAGGTAGAGGAAACCATGATGTTCCAATTGGAATTTCCTAGTGGTGCACGTGCGGCTTGTCATACCAGTTTTGGTATTCAAATGAATTACCTTCAAGTAAATTATGAAAAAGGATGGTTGAAAATGGAACCGCATTCCTCCTATGGGGGCAACAAAGGAAGTATGTCTAATGGTACGCTAATCAATTTCCCAATAGCGAGTCAACAGGCAAAACAAATGGATGAGGATGCGACGGCCATTTTTAATGACCAACCCATGTTGGTGCCCGGTGAGGAAGGGCTTCGAGATATTCGTGTAGTGGAGGCCATTTATAAATCCGCTGCCAATAACTGTGTTGTGAAATTGTAGATAACCATTCATTTTCACTCCAGCAGCGATCATATTCTGGAAAGTATACCCTATCGGTTGTTTTTACCCATATGTTCTCCTTTTGCCTAAAGGAAACTTTCTAAATTCAGTAGGACGTGAGACACATTAAGCATACGCCTTTATATATTGACGATAAAATTATTCTTTTCTATGGCTTTTAACAATGAATCTTATCCCGCATTAATTAGGTAGTGGTATTCCCCAAAACCACTTGATATTAGTTGCCATTTGTAATGGTGAATTTTAAAGTTCTTAAAAACCAAGGGTCTACAACGTTAACAGCGGTAGTCTTTTCCGCTCTTCCATCAGTTGCAATTACTTCCAATAAATTCCGTTTGAATTCGGAGAATTCATTCAAAAGTTAAACATTGTTTTGTGATTACTTGTTATTTTATGCACAAAAAGAACTTAAATCAACATTATACTACCAAGATTTCTTATCTTAGATACGCAATCTGTGAAAAGTTCAAATAATCTATAATTAGTTATTTGCCAGCACATAACATCAAAAAAAGATGGATTTTCACAATTTAATAGCAGAGCTTCAGCGTAGGAATGTCTTTAAAGCCACCATTGCTTATTTGGCAGTGGCATGGGTAATCATACAAATAGCTTCTGTTGTACTTCCTGCTTTTGATGCTCCCGGTTATGTGCTAAAACTATTTATTTACCTGCTATCATTTGGTCTGGTTGTCTGGGTCTCTTTTTCATGGATCTATGATTTGACTCCCGAAGGTATCCAAAAAACCAAGGACACCCCAGCCGATGAAGAAACCGTAAGATTAAACAATCGCCGACTAAATACAGTAATAGTAGGGGCTTTGTCAATTGCCGTCTTATTACTTACCGTAATCAGTTTTTGGGCGGGATCCCTCTGGAACAATGGTGCTGATCCAAATGAAATTAAAAGGGTGGCCGTCTTACCGCTGACAGAGCAGACAGGGACAGAAGAAGAAGATTATTTTAAGACCGGCATATCGGAAGAACTTATTGATGAACTTTCGAAAGTAGTTCAATTGAGGGTCATTAGCTTGGCTTCTTCAAAAGTTATTGCCGCTGGGTTCAATCCTACCAATATTTTGATTGCAAATGAAATCAAGACAATCGATTATTATGTTGAGGGTACTTTTGAACGAAAAGAAAACCAATTGAATATACAGCTCACGCTAAAAAATTCTTTGAATTCGGAACCTCAATGGCAAAAGAGATATTCGAAAGATATATCTAATGTCCGGTTTTTATGGGCAGAGGCTTCTGCAGATCTATCGGCCCAAATGGGCGTTGTTATTGAACGAGGAGACCTTGCCTTATGGTCGGGTATACGGTCGGTACAGCCCGAAACCTATGAGTTGTACTTAAAAGGGAAACATTATTTGAACAAGTCTACTTATGAAGATTGGAATCGAGGTCTGGTCTATATGCAGGAAGCTATAGACAAAAATCCGGCAGATGCGGATGCCTATGCAGGACTGGCTGAAGGATACATCACAAGAGGTCATAATCTAATGCCACCTCCCGATGTATTTCCAAAGGCAGAAGCGGCAGCCAAGAGAGCCATTCAATTAGATTCTACAAATGCGGAAGGCTGGGCGGCGCTCTCACATTACCATACGTATTTCGGATGGGATTGGCAACTTGCAGAATACGCCTTTAACAAAGCCAATGAATTAAACCCTAATATGGCTTATAATCATTATCACAGGTCTTGGTACCTTGCCCTTTTTGGACGTATGAACGAAGCCATTGAAGAACACAAAATAGCACAGGAATTAGATCCTTTCACCCCTATGCACTCTGCATGGTTGGGCGAATTATATCGTTGGGTGGGTCTTTATGAAGAAGGTCTGGCCGAAGTAGAAAAAGCGACTCAAACACAAGCTGATTATGCCTTAAGCATGCATGTTAAAGGTAAGATTTTAATGGACCAGGGGAAAACCGAAGAGGGGCTGGAGGCATGGAGTCAAGCCGTAAAAGTAAATTCGGGATGGAAATATTTGGGTTATGGTCCGGCCTTAATCAAATCGGGTCATATAGAAGAAGGCAAGGCAATTATTAA
>JAGLKG010000246.1 GCA_023141835.1 Maribacter sp.
GCCAGGATAATTAAATCAGGGTCCGTTTCCTTTAGAATATCCAGTACACAATCAGTTTGCTGAAATGCGATTTTATTAAAACATAAAGAGCTTATATTCAGTCTGTTACAACGATCCAAAACTTTGGCATCCCTTCTGTTGGTAAGTACACTGGCTATAGTAACGTTTGGCCTATCTTGAAAATATTGTATTATGTTTTCAACATTTGATCCAGAACCAGAAGCAAAAAGAACAATATTTTTCATTTAAAGGATTGGGCGTTGCCAAAGAAGAATTATTTTGGCTAAATTAATACACTTGGATTTAAATTTCTTAAATTACTAGACATTTTAACGACAAATGGTGTTATTAAACCAAAGTTTTTTATTTTTGCCAACAATTTAAATTCTTAAAACCAATATTATTATGTCAGACATTGCATCAAGAGTAAAAGCTATCATCGTTGATAAACTGGGAGTTGATGAAAATGAAGTGGTATCAGAAGCTAGCTTTACTAACGACTTAGGGGCAGATTCATTGGATACGGTTGAGTTGATTATGGAGTTCGAAAAAGAGTTCGATATTCAAATCCCTGATGATCAAGCTGAAAATATCGCAACAGTTGGCCAAGCCATAAGCTATATAGAAGAAGCGAAGTAATCATATGGTTACTTAACAAATTAATAAATATCCATGCGGTAAACATGTCGCATGGATTTTTTTATTTAATTTACACGTGGCTTATTAACACATAAATTGGTTCAATGCAATTAAAGCGAGTTGTGGTTACCGGATTGGGTGCGTTGACACCTATTGGTAACAATATTGAGGAGTACTGGGATGGGTTGGTTAATGGTAAAAGTGGCTCTGCGCCAATTACCTACTACGATACTGAAAAGTTCAAGACCAAGTTTGCCTGTGAACTGAAAAATTTCAATTCCCAAGATTATTTTGACAGAAAGGAAGCACGTAGACTAGATCGTTTCGCCCAGTATGCCCTTGTTTCTTCAGATGAGGCCATTCTGGACTCCAAGTTGGATTTGGAGGCAGTGGACAAATTTAGGGTAGGAGTAATTTGGGGAGCTGGCATTGGTGGCCTGGAAACATTTCAGAACGAAGTGATGAACTTCGCTAAAGGTGACGGCACACCGAGATTCAACCCTTTCTTCATACCAAAGATGATAGCTGATATTGCCCCAGGTAATATTTCGATAAAACATGGCTTTATGGGACCTAATTATACCACGGTTTCGGCATGTGCATCGGCTGCCAATGCAATGATAGATGCTTTGAATTATATTCGCCTTGGCCATTGCGATATTATTGTTACAGGGGGTAGTGAGGCGGCAGTGACCATTGCTGGTATGGGTGGTTTTGGAGCTATGCACGCACTTTCCAAAAGAAACGAAAGTCCGGAAACTGCTTCAAGACCTTTTGATTCAACTAGAGACGGATTTGTTCTTGGTGAAGGAGCAGGTGCTTTGATTCTTGAGGAATATGAACACGCCAAGGCCAGAGGGGCAAAAATTTACGCTGAGGTTGTGGGCGGAGGCATGTCAAGCGATGCCTACCATATGACCGCACCACATCCAGATGGAATTGGAGTGGTACGTGTAATGGAAAATTGCCTAAGGGATGCTGGAATGAAAATTGAGGAAGTTGATGCCATAAATACACATGGGACATCGACACCGCTTGGTGATGTTGCTGAATTAAAGGCAATTACCCAAGTTTTTGGAGACCACGCTCCTTCTATAAATATCAATTCCACAAAATCTATGACTGGGCACTTATTGGGTGCTGCCGGGGCCATAGAAGCAATCGCATCTATATTATCAATAGAGCATGGCATAGTGCCACCCACAATAAATCATACTACGGTAGACGAAAATATTGACCCCTCATTAAATTTAACATTAAATAAAGCACAAAAAAGAGACGTTAAAGTTGCAATGAGTAATACCTTTGGGTTTGGAGGCCATAATGCCTGTGTAGTTTTTAAGAAAATCAGCTAGATTAACGATGAATTTTGCATCCAATATATTTAATTCCCATTCCAAACAGGATGGGGATTTTTTTTTGGGTATAACTAGAATTTTAGGGTTTAAGCCCAAGAATTTGGAGATTTTCAAGAAAGCTTTTCTTCATAGGTCAGCCAATAAGAAAGACAAGAACGGCAATCCGATGAATTATGAACGGCTTGAGTTTTTAGGTGATGCCATGTTAGGGACCATCATTTCAAGACATCTGTATAATGAAGTGCCCAATGGAGATGAAGGCTATCTTACCAAGATGCGGTCCAAAATAGTGAGTAGGGACCATTTAAATGAACTTGGTAAAGATTTTAACCTCATTAAATTTGTTGAAAGTAGAATACCAAAAACACATTTTGGGGACAATATTCACGGTAATGTCTTTGAAGCCTTGGTAGGTGCCATATATTTAGATCGTGGATATAATTATTGTGAAAAATTCATTCACAATAGAGTAATTGATCCCTATGTTGATATTGAGCAGTTAGAGGGCAAGGTCATTAGCTATAAAAGCTTGGTCATTGAATGGT
>JAGLKG010000247.1 GCA_023141835.1 Maribacter sp.
GAAATTGAACATTAAATAGTTCAAATAAACGATGGAATTCTGTAGAATTCTAGTTAAAATCGTACAAGTTTACACCTCGTTTTAGGCGTTTGTCCCTCATTTGCGTCTCAAACCCAAGAAACCCCTGTAAAATATAGAACCGTTACTTACTGTATCGGAAAATAAATACACAAAATATTACAGGGTTAAAGTATTTTAAGCGTATAAAAAATAGCTAGATAATGCTTTCGTCTAAATTTGTGGTATGGGACGAGGTCGAGCTTCTCTTTCTAACAAAGTATCAGTATACCATGAAGTTAAATGAAAAATCGGACTTGGTTTTTCGAACGGATAATGTACATCTTTTTAATAAAAACAGGCACGATCTAACCAAGTTACGTTTGCGTGCCGGTCTTGCAAAGGGCAAAAACCAGATAGTATTGGCCTCTGATGTAAAGTTTTTCGATAATAATTTTGAAATGGAGACCAGTTGGGGAGTTTTCTATAAGCGGGATTTTTAGCGCTTCTTCAAAATATCTTCAAAATTCCATTATATCTTTGTTAGTGATATGAAAGTATTGATTATTGAAGATAATAAGGAGCTGGCAAGTAATATTAAGGATTATCTTGTTCGGGAAGGGTATGTTTGTGAAACAAGCTATACCTACTTCAATGCGGAGAACAAGCTTATCTCTTTTCATTACGACTGTATTATCCTGGACCTGATGTTACCTGATGGTCATGGTATTAATCTTGTCAGGTTCATTAAAACTGAAAAAAATCAGAGTAGTATCTTAATTTTGTCGGCTAAAAATTCATTGGAAGATAAAATTACCGGGCTCGATATAGGTGCTGATGATTATCTGACCAAACCATTTCACCTTCCCGAATTACATTCAAGGCTAAAAGCCCTTTTTAGGAGAAAAAACCTGAAAAACGACAATTTGGTAGAATTCCAGGAAATCGGAGTTAATGTAGAATCAAGAGAGGCACGGGTGAACCAACATCTATTGACCTTGACCAAAAAGGAATTTGACCTGCTCTTATTTTTCCTGATCAATAAAAACAGGATTCTTACCCGCCAAACCATTGCTGAACATTTATGGGGGGATTATACGGATAACCTTGCAAATTTTGACTTTGTATATCAACATGTGAAGAACCTTCGCAAAAAAATAAGCAAGGCCAAGGGCAATGACTATATAACCGCTGTTTATGGTTTGGGATATAAATTTAACCCCAACCTTTGATGAAACTCATTAGCAAACTCACCCTTTGGTATTTGATCATAACAGCATTTGTGTTATCGACCAGTGGGTTGCTAACCTTCCTTACTGTGCAACACGAAATGGACGAGGAAGTTACTTTAAGGTTAAAAAGACTAACGGATAACATTGCGGAACAAATCGCAGATGGAATTCCATTAAGTGCGTTCACCGATCCATATATAAGTATCAAGGAAATTGAGAATTCGGCAACCAAACTACCTTTCCAAATTATAGATACTAGCGATTTCTACTTCTATACCGAAAACAGGGAAAGGAAATTAGTGGCAAAAGTTATTTATCCTATTAATGGGCGGAACTATTATGTTGAGGCCTCAGAATTTGTCGTTGACAAAGGAGAGATATTGGGTGCGGTATTACAGTCACTTAGTTGGATTCTTATGCTTTTTTTATTGATTATGGGGCTGATAAATCGGCAAGTATCAAAAATTATTTTAATGCCCTTTAAACGCTTACTTCAGTCCATTCAATCTTTTGATTTGAGCCAAGGTGGTCAAATAGAATTACCGGAAACCAAAGTGCAGGAGTTTTCGGAACTGAATCACTTCCTCAAAAAAATGATCGCTAAAGCGCTAAATGATTATCGAATGTTAAAGGAGTTTGCAGAAAACTCTTCCCATGAGCTTCAGACCCCTTTGTCAATAATAAGGGGCAAACTGGAGCTGTTGATGGAATCGGATATAAATGACGAACAGGCCAGGCTCATATTGCCTGCATATGATTCCATAGAAAAGCTTTCAAAGATAAATCAGGCACTTGGATTACTTCTTAAGATAGAAAACAATCAATTTGCGAACATGCAACCTATTGATTTTAGTGTGTTAACAGACAAAGTACTTTCCGCCTTTTCTGAATTGATCGAGTTGAAATCCATTACCCTGAAAAAGGAAATTGAAGATTACGTTCAACTTAAAATTCATGTTGATTTGGCCGATATTTTATTGTCAAACTTGATAAAGAATGCAATTCGCCATAACAATAACAATGGAAAAATTGAAGTGTCGCTCAATTCGGGACAATTGATAGTTAAAAATACCGGGAGTCCGCCTGAAGTACCCGTAGAACAATTATTTCAACGTTTCAAAAAAAGCAATCAAAGTAGTGAGTCCATAGGGCTCGGGTTGTCGATTATTAAACAAATTTGCGATTTGTATAAATTTAAAGTTGAATACGATTATATTGACCAATTACATATTATCAAAATTATTTTTAACGGGAAAGACTAAAACTTCAAAATTCCTTCAAATTCTCTGCAAAATCTCTACAAAGTGTTTTCCTTGCTTTGCTTCATAAAATTGGTAATCAATAAAACCATAATAATGAGGAAAATTATAATTCTCTTGATATTGGGAAGCTTTGGAATAAGCGTTCAGGCACAGACAGGTAGAGAAGCTAATATTGAGGAAAGTAAGAAGGGCAATACCTTTGGGAATAAGGAATCCTTTGTACTTCCGATCAATAAAACCGGAAATCCTATTAAGATTGACGGTATAATGAATGAGCAGGATTGGACAAGCGCCCATGTTGCCAAGGACTTCAGAAGGATTACCCCAATAGATACAGGATATGCTTCGACAAAAACAGAGGTAAGGCTATTATACGATGATAAAATGCTATTTGTTCTTGCAAAATGTTATGAAGACTTGCCAGGGGATAATATTGTAGAATCGTTACGAAGGGATTTTTCATTTGGTGGTAACGATGCATTCGTCCTATACCTTGATACTTTCAATGATCGAACAAATGGGTTTTCCTTTGGCGTTTCGGCAGCAGGAGCGCAATACGATGGTCTACAGTCAGACGGTGGGGATGTATCATTGGACTGGGATTGCAAATGGGAATCAAAAGTAAGACATTATGATAAATACTGGTTGGTAGAAATGGCCATACCATTGCGAAACCTTAAATTTCAACCAGATGTAAGGGAATGGGGCATTAATTTTACCAGACAGGATCTGAAACGAAACGAAAAATCAAGTTGGGCACCTGTACCCCGACAATTCAGGTCTTCTACCCTTGCTTTCACCGGCTCTTTACTGTGGGATGCCCCTCCGCCAAAACCAAATTTGAATATATCATTGATTCCTTATGTATCATCAAATTATTCAAAGGATTTTGAAAATGGAAATTCTGCCGAATTGGGAACAAATGCAGGTATAGACATAAAAACTGCCATTTCGCCAACGCTGAACTTGGATGTGACCATCAATCCCGATTTCTCCCAGGTAGAAGTAGATGAACAGGTAACTAATCTTGAGCGGTTTGAATTGTTTTTTCCGGAAAAAAGAAAGTTCTTCTTGGAGAACCAAGATGTGTTCTCGGGCTTTGGCAAAAGAGGTAATCGTCCATTTTTTTCAAGGCGCATTGGTCTGGAAAGTCCAGTTTTGGCAGGAGTAAGGCTAAGCGGTAAGTTAGATGAGAACTGGCGAGTAGGTTTTTTGAATATGCAGACAAAAACGGAATCGGATATACCTGCAGCCAACTATACCGTAGCATCTGTTCAAAGAAAGATTTTTTCGCGATCCAATATTGGGGCATTCATTGTAAATAAAAACCTAACGGCTCCTAAATCAGAGACCTTCAGTGAAGAAGATTTGTACAATAGGGTCTTAGGTGTGGATTTTAACTTGTTAAGCTCGGATAACCGATGGAAGGGGAAAACCTTTTTTCATAAATCTATCACACCGAACAACGATGATAAGGGATACTCGCTTTCAGCAGACCTACAATACGCCACCCAAAATTTTGAGGCGGCATTGGTATATGATCATATAGGGGAGGATTACAAAGCAGAAACAGGATTTATCAGAAGAACAGGATTTCATCAATTTGGGCCTTCAATACAGTATAAGTTTTACCCAAAATCCGAACAAATAATCAGTCACGGGATTAAAATGAAAACAGAATTCTTATTCAATCCTGAGTTTGACAAGACCGACCGTGAAACACGTATAGCATATGGACTTGAGTTTTTGGATACCCGGAAAATAGAGATAAGTTACAAAAATGCATATGTAAGGTTGTTAGAACCATTTGACCCTACAAACTCAAATAGTACTGTTTTGGCTGCTGGATCGGAATATGAATGGTCTTCCTTTGAGGCGGAATATGAATCTGATAAGCGTAAAAAGTTGGGCTATTCGATAGAAACTGGCTATGGTGGGTTTTTTAATGGGACTAGGTTCAATTTTAGCAGTCAATTGAGTTATAGGTTTCAACCCTATGGAGCTATCTCGCTTAACATGACCTATGACGATTTGCATTTCCCGGAACCTTATAAAGATGTAAACTTTTTATTGGCAGGGTTGAAAACCGATATTACGTTTACTAATAAATTGTTTCTCACCTCATTTTTTCAATACAATGAGCAGAGGGATAATTTTAACACCAATATACGCCTTCAATGGCGATATAAGCCCGTATCGGATATTTTCATAGTATATACGGAAAACTACCTTCCCAATGGGTTAAACGCAAAAAATAGATTTTTGGTCGTGAAGTTCTCTTACTGGTTTAATTGACCAAGATTTTAATTGCGTGTACTCTTTTTGATGAAATCCATACCCGTTCCTTCGTCCTTCAGCCTTTGAGCTATTTATACCATTGCGAAGGGCAAGTACAAGGATATTTCCCTTGAAATCATGAGGAAATCCCAGAAAATGATGGGATCTATTTGATCTAAAGATTGTGAATGCTATATATCAACTTTTGGGAAAAGAGTACCTATTGAAACTGGGCATTAACCGCTTGGAAGTGAATAAGGAAGATGATAAGGGATTTTGGTATAGTAGCCATACTATAAATCAAAGGGAGTCCTTTCACCTTTACCCAATTCAGGGAACTCCTTAAGTTTGTCCACATAATTAGTTCCCAATCCGTAATCGCTATCCTGATAGTCTTGAATTTCAGCGCCAGGGCTCTGAAACATATGTAAATTGCCTTCTGCTATCTGAAAGCCAACCATACTTACAAAAAGAATGGCACCCGCTATTAGTATTAATTTTTTTTATGTAATTTTTATTTTTCAATTAACTCTTATGATTCCTGGACAATATTTTCTTCCTCTTTAACTATTTCCATTTTCTTTTTATCGAAATCCACGAACGCTCTTTTACCTTTTTTAAGGGAACGTGCTCTAGAAACAATAAACCAGGTCAAGGGACAAACACCTCCGAATATGAATACGCTGGCACCAATTCCTCGTAACCATGTCAACGATTCAAAGGCAGAACCTGTGATAAATTCATTGGATCTGGCAAACCAAAGCCCATGGTCCAATACAGATTTAAACTGAATGGCCCCTGCCGGAAACAAATCCAAAACTACCATTAGCATTAGCCCTACATTAATGGACCAAAA
>JAGLKG010000248.1 GCA_023141835.1 Maribacter sp.
GCAGCAAGAGATATATTGCCATAAACACCCATTAAAGCAGCATGTGCATGATTTACTGTAAGATAGGTACCGTGCTCAAAAAAGTTCATAATAGGCAGGTTGACTATAATCCCTAAAACTCCGGCTCCAAAAAAGTTCCAAAAATTCATCGCAATCAAGAACAGAAAGACTTCTGGAAAAGCAAATTCTTTAATGTCTTGTTTTGAAGTGCCATTACCATTTAATCCATTCAGGGCCATTCGTGGCATATTTTTAAATCTCCAAGCTTCGACTGTCAGTAAAATTAGGGGCACGAATTGCAGTGTAGAAAAAACACTTCCCAAAGCCATGGTTGCTACCGGTTTTGCATTCCAATAAAAATTATGGGAAATACCCAATAGTCCCGTTCCTAAAAATAAGAGGGTAGCAATATAGACCACGCGAATGGCCGCCTGACGGCTTACCAAGCCCATTAACACCATTAAATAACTAACAATAACGGTAACGAAAACCTCAAAAAATGCTTCTACCCACATATGTATGACCATCCATCTCCAAAAATCTGCGATCACAAAATTTGTTTCTGGTTGGGCAACAAAGCCCGAAACGAAAAATAGTGGAATACCTACTACCGAGTACATGATCCAATTGGGAAGGTTCCAGGGTTGCCCTTTGATAAATGCCGGTTTTGCTCCTCTATAAACAATGTAACCCCAAAGGATGAAAATAACCATCAATAGCATTTGGTATAATCTTCCGAAGTCGACAAATTCCCATCCTTGGTGCCCTAACATATACCACCATTCTCCCAACAGCCCTTTTGGCCCTAATACCATACCAGTTAGTGAACCTCCTACCAAGACAAAAAGAAGTATAAACAATATGTTTACCAAACGTAATTGCCCTTTCACTTCGCGCTTTGCCATAATGGGCAGTATGAATATGGAGGAGGCAATCCAACAGGTTGAAATCCAATAAAGTGAAAGCATGAGATGCCAGCTTCGGGTAATGGTAATGGGAACTTCGGCCGATATATTTATTCCTACTATGCCCAAGAAGTCTATAAACTCGTTCAGGGTTACCACACCACTTAATACTTGAAGTAGGAAAAGAAGAATG
Organism: Maribacter sp.; assembly: GCA_023141835.1. Classification (GTDB taxonomy): domain Bacteria; phylum Bacteroidota; class Bacteroidia; order Flavobacteriales; family Flavobacteriaceae; genus Maribacter_A. Next base: position 1,099 of record JAGLKG010000248.1, read on the forward strand.
GCCACAAAGAAGAACTTAAAGGAAGCCCGCTGCGTTTTTGTAGGTGAAAATTTATTAATTTGATCGAAGGTTAAAAATCCAGAGACCCCCTGCTTAAAAAACTTATTGGGTAATTGATTGTATTGGCCTATAAAATAAAGTACCACACCACAGGCCAGTACAAAGGCCAAAAGACCCAGAACGCTCCACAAAATTACCGGGGATGTGGGGTTATTTCCTGCATCTGGGTCATATGGCCAATTGTGAGTATAACTAAATTCGGATCCCGGTCGTTTTACACCGCAGACCCAGGCTCCCCAAAAGAAGAAATCACTTAAATCCGATATTTCTTGTCTATCCGAAATATACCCTGGAGGCGGGAAGGATTTATCAGTGTTTTCATCAATAAAAATATTGGTATAATAGGTTCTCAATCCTTTAAGGGCATATGCCTGCGCGTCTGTTAGTACAACAATATTTTTATTCTCATTATACCTATTTTCCTTTATTTCTTCTTTTACATTCTCTCCAATTATTTTTAACTCCATTTCTGAGAGTTCCCGGTCATTTTCCTTTTTAAATTCCTTGGACCGGTATTCAGCCATCATTAGCACAACCTTATGCAGCGCTTCAGCAGTATAGTCCGGTCCCCGTTGGGCACCATCCCCAAAATAGGAACCATATTCCATTAAGGCATACTTGTGAAATACCTCCTGACCTTCCTCAATCGTTGTCTTGGTAATTAAGTTTTCGCCAGATTTTGTCTGAAAGCCTGTCATGGGAGGAGCATCATTATAGGTTTGGAACCCTATCATTCCAACCCCGGCGATACTAATAATCAGAATGAATAATAAAGGTCCCCACCAATTTTTGGTCTGCATAAAATAATTTAGACTTCTTTTAGAGCCTTTGTTAAATAAATTTTCATCATTCATAGGATTTTATTTTTCGAATTTTCATTAAATTGATCAATTAGATTTAACCCACGATCAATCGTTTTCCGTCATTGGAATTAAGTCAGATAAGCACTTCATATATTAGCCCTTAAAGGAACATCTGTAGAATTTGTGAAACAATGTTATGTAGTGTGGGAAAGTATGTTATAAAACATATAAGTGATAATAGCCATCAAGAATCTACCAGCGACTCTCGGTTTTATTCGTAAATAGAAAAGGGAAAATAAAATATGGGAAGTAGATGCTATTTACTTAGCAAGTTGGATTCCTCTAAAATCCAAAAACACTAAGGTCTCTCAAACCTTTTAAATCCATTATTTTTATATCACGCCGGTTCACCTCTATCAGGTTTTCTCTAGAAAAAGAAGAGAGTAACCGAATGGCATTGGCAATAGTCATATTAGCAAGGGCAGCCAAATCTGCCCGTTTTAAGGAAACGTTCAAAATACCGGTTTTTGTATTCGTCCCATAAATGTCATGAATCATTAGCAGGGCATCCGCCAATCGTGCTCGAATATGTTTTTGGGTAAGGTTAAACAAACGGTTATCCATTTCATTCAATTGGTGGGCCAAAAATCGAATAATCCTAAAAGCTAGCTGGTCATTGCCGGCAATTACTTCAAAGAAATCTTGCCTGTCAATAATGCAAATAGAAACATCATCTATTGCAATAGCCGAAGACAAATACGTGTTACCATTCATCAAAGCTCTGAAACCAACAAAATCTACCGGTTTTTTCAATGCGAGTATTTGCTCAGAACCGCTCATTCCGCTTCGCGTGATTTTTACTTTCCCTTTATTCAAACAAATAAGCCCCAAAGACTTAGTTCCTTCTTTGCATATTGTTTCGTTGGCTCTATATGTAACAGTATATTTGTTTCTATCCAATATCCTTAATTCTTCAAAACTTAGTTCACCTAAAAGTGAATGGCACCTTTTGGCACAATTCATACAGGTGTTTTCACCTCTAATTGGAGAATTAATTTGATTAACGGTGACTGACATAAATAGTTAGTAGATAATTATTTAACGAATATAAGGAATACGTTTCAAATAGGATGGGTAGTTGATCTACCCTACCTGCTTAATCTCCCATATAATGGAATTTGATAATTCAAAAAGCCCATTTATCAATGATCGTAGACCGTTCATTTTTTAATTGCCTTCGAACATAGTGCTGGCCGTACCTAATCCTTTCTCTTTGGAAATGATGAATTCAACACGGCGATTTTTTTGTTTTCCCTCATTTGTGTTGTTATCCGAAACAGGTCGTTTACCTCCATGCCCCATCCAAAACACTCTTCTTTTTGACAGTCCTAAGGAGGTTAAATACTTTGAGACCGAAATGGCCCTATTTGAAGATAATTTCTCATTATGGGTAGACGAACCATCACTATCTGTATGTGCATCGATATGAACGTATAATGTAGAGTCCTTTTTTAATTCTTTATATAACTTTTCCAAATCGTTCTTAGCTATTTCATCCAATTGATAATCATCGGTTTTGAACAACACATTTTCAAAAACATAAACTTTATCCGCACTCAAAGGGCGACTAAAAAGACCTTGATAGGCAGGCGTCACCGAAACCATATCAATGTAATAATAGGCTGCTAACTTTTTCCCTTTCATTTTTTTTAGCGAAGAAGCCATATTATTTCTAAAATTCCCAATAGTGAGGAATGTTTCAGTACCCCGAGCAACAATTTCAGAGGTAACTAACATCCATTCGGATTTATCAGCAAAATAATTGCTTTTTGATATTTCTAGATGATTAAAGGAATCCTTGCCTTTTGGCTTGGTCAGATGCTTTCTGGTTGGTTCATTCATTTTCTTTTCCGAAAACAACACCCCTATATCCTGTACGGCAAACATGGACTTTTCAGCCAGACTTATGTAAAAGCTAACCGAATAACGTTCCCCTTTGACCAAAGGCTGGATGAGTTCTGCCTGCAAATATTCGCGATAGTCATTGGGTGCCATCATATACAATCCCGCATAACCCTTACCGAATTGAGCCGTTTGTTCGCCACTGAAATTATTGGGCACCCCCATCTCATCACTACATTCATTAAAATAGTCAGTGGTTCCATAGGTTGAAACTGACCAACTCGTGGCATCTTCGGTCATATTCCCCAATCCTTCAGGACATTTGTTAAATTCCTCGAAACTTGGGTTTTTGACCAGATTCTGACCGTATATCAAAGAGTTTTGAAACAGTATAAACGCTATTATTAATGCATGCCTCATGAGTTATATTTGGCAGCTATTTTCCTGCCTATGCAGTTTAATAACGTATATCGTTTGGAGATATTGCTCTAATAATCACTGACATAGAACCAATTATCGACGATCTCTAGCTCAACTCAAAACTGCATATAAAAAAATGTAAATGCCCAAAAGGGTCCAAATCTTACCTATTCAATAGTTATAAAAGAATTTCACGACCAAATTTAGTTCTCCGTAATATGATTCAACCAAGCTCTAATTTCATTCGTATGTTCCGAGTAGTCCAGAACTTCTGGCGGTAGATGATTTTGGTCTGATAATTTTTTGGCAAAAGCCCTTACTTCTCCAATGGAAGCAAAAGAATCGCTCCTAAGCAATTTATCTTCTAAAAGGGAGGTAATCAAGGCCATTTGTTCCGAATTGAATTCTGGGTGATACTGTACTCCAAAAAAAGATGATTTTTTGTAATCAAAGGCTACAGCCTGTATTGGCGAATGGGCATTACTAGCCAAAACAACGGCGTTCTGGGGCAATTTCAATACTTCATCATAATGAATACAAAGTGCTGTATAATTCAACGGGCGAATATCAAAAAAAGGACTTTCGACACCATTTTGTGTAAGCTCAATAGGTCTGGAAATTCCAAATTCTAAACCATTTGAACTACGACCCACTTCGCCTCCAGCAGCTACCGTTGCCACTTGCAACCCCCAACAACTGCCGTATAATGGAGTTCCACTTTGAAAAATAGTCTCTGCAAAATCCAATTGCCTTGTCACTGCAGGAATAGTGTCGGTTACGCTAAGTGAACTTCCTGTCCACAAAATACCATCGAATTCCTTTAATTGGGAAATAGAAGGCAAGTCCTTGGTACCATCAGCAGGAAATACCGATTCAGTATCGGCATTTGGAACCAAGAAGTGCAGCATCTCCTTGAAAAGTAAATGGTACGGTTTAATTCCAAATGCTCCCCGTTGAACTCGAGTTCCTTCATTGTTCCCTTCTACGATGAGCAACCTCATACTATAATGCGTTTAAATCACCAGAGACGGCTGCCCTAAATAAATTTTCCAGGTCAGAGGCATCCACGGGTTTTGCATTGGACGGCGTAGATGGGTCTTTAAATGCCATCTCCCCTATTTCCACAGCCTTCTCCTCATCAATGTCAATCTCCCTAAGGGTATGGGGAATATTCAATTCTTTTCTTAGTTCCAACAGATAATCGATTATGGCATCCGTACCCTTGTTCTCTAGGCCAAGGACAATACTTAAATACACCATACGGTCCTCTATGGCTGTTTTATTTTGTTTAAGGGCATAAGGTAAAATAATGGCATTCAACAATCCATGTTGTTTGTTATAAATGGCTCCCAATTGATGGGCCACCGAATGCACGGAACCCAAACCTTTTTGAAAAGCAGTAGCTCCCATGGAAGCCGCCACCAACATTTGCCCTCTAGCTTCGATATCTGTACCATCCTTAACCGCTTTGGGTAGGTATTGGGCAATCAATCGAATGGCCTCTATTGCTATACCTTCAGCCATGGGGTGATACCCCGGTGCACAATAAGCCTCTATGGCATGTACCATGGCATCCACTCCTGTCCAGGCCGTGATGTGCGGTGGCAACCCAATCGTCAATTCCGGGTCAGAAATCACCAGTCCGGGTAACATCTTAGGATGGAAAATAATTTTTTTAGTATGTTTTTCTTCGTCCAGGATTACCGAGGCCCTCCCTACTTCCGATCCGGTTCCGGCAGTAGTCGCTACCGCAATTATAGGTGCGATACCATCTACATTGGCATAGGTCCAATTGTCTCCTACATCTTCAAAGTCCCACAAACTTCGTGTCTGACCAGACATAAAAGCAATCGTTTTGGCTGCATCGATTGCAGATCCCCCTCCAAAGGCTATAACCCCATCATGTGCATTTTTAATATAATGGGTAACGCCATTGGTGACATTGTCTCCAGTGGGGTTTCCTTGTACATCGCTATAAATGCTAAACGCTATCCCGTGCTGTTCCAAAACGGCCACGGCTTCGGCAACAATATCCAACTTCACCAATCCTTCATCCGTAACAAACAAGGGTTTCTTAATTCCCATTTGTTGGCAAGCCAATGCCAAATCTTTAATTCTACCTGCGCCAAACCAAATAGGGGTTGGGAAATTCCAATTTGTATTCGTTAATTTCATTACTATTCTTTAATTAAAACTCAATCAATCTTCATAATAATCCTTTATAGCTTTCGAAAGTGGAATGATTTCACCCGTGTTACATGATCGTAGCCCAATTTGGAAAGGGTTATTCCCCTGCCTGAATTTTTGACTCCGGTCCATGCCAAGGCAGGATCCAAATAATCACATCTGTTCATAAATACAGTGCCTGTCTCGATTCTGTTTCCAAGGCTTTGGGCTTTGTCCATATCCGAAGTCCATACAGAAGCCGTGAGTCCATATTGAGAATCATTCATCAAACGAATTGCCTCATCATCATCTTTCACTTTCATTATCCCGACCACAGGACCAAAACTTTCTTCGGTCATCACATCCATACTATGATTCACATCCACCAAAACATGTGGTGATAAATAAGGTGTTCCTGTTCGGGAAGCAGCAAATAGGGATTCGTCTACCAAGGAACGTGCCCCATTTTGTAAAGCCCTACCAATCTGTGCCCTTACATAATTTGCTGCATCGGTCTTTACCATTGGCCCCAAATTAATTCCTTCTTCAGTAGGGTTGCCTAATTTATATCCTTTGGTGATATCTACAAATCCGTCTACAAAAGAAGTATACACCGACTCATGAACATAAATGCGCTCTATACCGCAACAAGACTGTCCGCTATTGAAAAAAGCCCCGTCCACAAGGTTTTCTATACTGTGTTGTAAATTAACGTCTGCCCTTACATAGGCAGGGTCTTTTCCTCCCAACTCAAGTCCGCAGGGAATGAACTTGTGGTTCAATGCATTTTGAATCGCAACTCCGCCTTGGACCGACCCTGTAAAACAAACACCATCAATATTGGCGTCTCCAATAAATTCGGCGGTATTCTTATGGTTTAGATGCAAAATTTGAAAAACGCCTTCAGGTATTCCTGCTTTTTTTGCCGCTTTGGCATACCTTTCTGCAACCAAAGGAGTTTGAAAAGAGTGTTTCAATATCACGACATTACCCGCCATCAAAGCCGGAACAATGGCATTCACGGAGGTTAAAAACGGATAGTTCCATGGGCTCAAAACTCCTATGATTCCTAAAGGAACACGGTCCACATATCTCTTTCCCGGGGATTGGTCCTCTAAAACATAAGGAGCCAAGGCTTCTTCAGCCATGCCAATCATATAGACGGCACGGTCCTCAAAACCCGCTACCTCCCCAGGAGATTGACTTACAGGTCTTCCCATTTGCCAGGTAATTTCCGCTGCTATTTCCGCTTTGCCATCCGTTATGGCCTTCACAAAGGCCATCATATAATTTGCCCTTTCAGAAATGGACAAATTAGCCCAAACTGGAAATGCTTTTTCAGCGGAGGCAATGGTCTTTTTTATATCCTGGGAATTATGTTCTGCTGTGGAACAGTATACTGATCCATCAATTGGGGATATGGTATCTCTCATGTATTATATGATTTCAAAATATCTGTTTAGCTGCCAATCAGTTATGGCCCTACGTTGCTGTTGGTCCTCCCACTCACGGGTATAGGCATAATGATCTACAAAGACATCTCCGAACAAATCGCGGGCTGCCTTGGAATTTTTAAGTCGTTCCGCTGCTTGGGTTAATGTTCTTGGTAATTGAAGCTCTTCGGGAAAATCGATTTCATAGGCATTTCCTTTCGCAGCTTCTAAAGGTTCTATTTTATTTTCAATGCCCCAAAGTCCTGAGCCAATGGCAGCTGCCAATGCCAAATGTGGATTGATATCTGCTGCAGAGACCCTATATTCAACGCGCTGGGATTTAGCACTTCCCGGAATGGCCCTCAAGGCGCAGGTTCTATTGTCTATTCCCCAGGAAGCAGCGGTAGGCGCCCAAAATCCAGGAATAAGCCGGGTATAACTATTACAAGAAGAAGCGACCATTGCCAACAATTCGGGCATTAACTTCTGCTGGCCTCCGATAAACCATCGCATCTCATCAGAAATACCATGTTCCCTATCCTTATCATAAAATACCGATGAGCCATCCTTCTGTTGCAAAGAAATATGTATATGTCCTGATTGTCCAGGATAATCCGGAGACCACTTGGCCATAAAACCGGCCATCATATCCCGTTGTTGTGCCCATACTTTCATAAAGGTCTTGAACAATACACCATTATCGGCAGCCCTTAAGGCCCCCGAATGCTCAATGGCCCCTTCAAGCACTCCTGGTCCAGTCTCGGTATGTAAGCCTTCTAAAGGCATTCCCATTTCCTCAGAAAGTTCCATGATTTCATGATAGAGATGGGCATGTGTTGAATTCCTTAAAACCGAATATCCGAAGTTTCCCGGGGTTATAGGTTCCAAATTATGGAAGTTCTTGTCCCTAGCAGTTTTAGGTGATTCATTAAAAAGAAAAAACTCAAACTCGCAAGCAGCCGTGGCGGAATATCCTAGCCCATCCAATCGCTTCAAAGTTTTTTTCAAAATAGACCGTGGACAGACTGCAGCAGCTTCACTCTCCGAGAAATCCGCAAGAAAAATGACGGATTGTTTATCCTCAGTCGGCAAAATTCGCATGGTCGAAGAATCAATATGTGCCGTGGCATCGGTAAATCCATCTCGCCATCCGGTAAAGGAGTCCTTATCATACAGCACATCATCAGAGTCCCAGCCAAAAATTACATTACAAAATCCAAAGCCCTTGTCTAAAGCTGATAAAAATTTACTGGCTTTTACATATTTGCCCCTGAGCACACCATCAATGTCGACAATAGCTAATTTTATATTTTTTATCTGATGGTCCCGAATATATTTTTTGACCGAATCAATGGTCGTTTTTTCTTTCTTGTCTTTCATATTCCTAAGTGTTTTTCCCAAATTCAACCAAATCTAATCTCATGAACTTATCAATGTTATTGAAATTCAATGTACAATACACGAAAGGCAACTATCCGGCCAATTATGATTCTACTCTTTCTATTCCGTCTTGTGTTCCACAGCAAATTCTTCTTCTGGGGAAAGAATTAAACGATGCCTTCCCTTAAGCCCAAAATACATCAAACCAATGACCAAATAGGCCATGGCTATAAAAACGGCCGTTCTATAGGACTGATCTTGAAGCTGAAAATAAATAATGGTACATGCTAGGAAAATGGTTATCCAAGCTCCTGTGTTTCCAAAAGGACTGACATACGGTCTGTCCAAGCCCGGTTTATTTTTTCGTAATAATATAAACGACCAGCTTTGTAAGACGTAAGATAACATGGCACTAAAAACGGCTATGTTTAACAAAGCGCCACCTACAAAAACTTCACTTTCTTCGCCAGCCAAATATCTCGTTACCATCAATACGGCAAATCCTATGACAGAACCCAGTATTAAAGCGGTATAGGGTGTTTTTCTTTTACTATGGGTCAATGATAAAATTACGGGAAAATAACCAGCTCTTGACAATGAATAGATCTGTCTTCCAAAAGCAAAAATTATGGTGTGGAAAGATGCCATTAGACCTATAGAGGCCACCAAAGCCAGGAGTTTGGCGATATTATCACCAAACAACACCTTGAATCCATCCAACAA
>JAGLKG010000249.1 GCA_023141835.1 Maribacter sp.
CGAATTTTTCTTGGATGATATGACTGCCCATATTACTTGTCATTATGATTATGGTGTTCTTGAAGTCGGCAACGCGACCTTTATTGTCAGTTAGTCTACCTTCGTCCAAAACCTGGAGTAAAACATTGAATGTATCCGGGTGTGCTTTTTCTATTTCATCCAACAGAATAACCGAGTAGGGTCTTCTTCTAACTGCTTCGGTAAGTTGCCCGCCTTCATCATACCCTACGTACCCCGGAGGTGCTCCCACCAATCTACTTACGGAATGTCGTTCTTGGTATTCGCTCATGTCTATTCGTGTCATGGCGTTTTCATCATCAAATAAATAAGCTGCCAACGTTTTGGCCAGTTCTGTCTTGCCAACCCCGGTTGTTCCTAAAAAAAGGAACGACCCAATGGGTTTTTTTGAATCCTGTAGACCTGCTCTGCTTCTGCGAATGGCATCAGAGACCGCTTGTATAGCTTCTTCCTGACCCACAACACGCTTATGTAGAACCTCTTCGAGTTTCAAAAGTTTTTCCATTTCACTCTGTAGCATTTTTGTAACGGGTATGCCAGTCCATTTAGCTACTACCTCGGCTATATCCTCGTTGGTGACCTCCTCCTTGATTAAGGGATCTCCTTTCTGCTGTTTGGCCATTTCATTTTGAAGGATTTCCAATTTTTCTTGGGAATCCTTGATTCTGCCATAACGCAGTTCTGCTACTTTGCCGTAATCACCATTACGTTCGGCCCGTTCTGCTTCTAACTTAAGATTCTCAATATCTTGTTTAGCTTTCTGAATGGAATCTACTACTGTTTTTTCACTCTCCCATTTGGCAAAGATCTCATTGCGTTTCTCTTTAATATTGGCAAGATCAACATTCAATGACTTAAGTTTAGCTTTGTCATTTTCACGCTTAATGGCCTCGATCTCAATCTCGAGTTGCATTATTTTCCTATCAAAGGCATCCAATTCCTCTGGCTTTGAATTGATTTCCATTCGAAGTTTAGAGGCTGCTTCGTCCATAAGATCAATCGCCTTATCTGGCAAAAACCTATTGGTTATATAGCGCTGTGATAGCTCTACAGCGGCAATTACCGCTTCATCTTTAATACGAACTTTGTGGTGGGCTTCATATTTCTCTTTTATCCCCCTTAAAATTGAAATGGCACTTTCCGTATCGGGTTCATCGACCACGACTTTTTGAAACCTACGTTCCAGGGCTTTGTCTTTTTCAAAATATTTTTGGTATTCATCCAAAGTAGTAGCGCCGATTGCACGTAGTTCTCCTCTGGCCAATGCTGGTTTGAGGATATTAGCGGCATCCATCGCACCTTGGCCACCTCCTGCGCCGACAAGGGTATGTATTTCATCAATAAAAAGCACAATATTCCCATCTGAGGAGACTACTTCCTTGATAACTGCTTTTAACCGTTCCTCAAATTCCCCCTTGTATTTAGCTCCGGCGATCAACGCACCCATATCCAAGGAATATATAATTTTATCCTTTAAATTTTCAGGAATATCACCTTGTATGATCCTATGTGCAAGACCCTCGGCGATAGCCGTTTTTCCCACCCCAGGTTCGCCAACAAGCATGGGATTGTTTTTGGTTCTTCGCGATAGTATTTGTAATATGCGTCTAATCTCCTCATCGCGACCAATAACAGGGTCCAATTTTCCGCTATCGGCCATTTGGTTAAGGTTACGGGCATATTTGTCCAATGAATTATAGGTTTCCTCTACACTTTGTGAAGTTACCTTACTTCCTTTACGCAAGTCTTCAATAGCAATTTTCAAGCCTTTTTCAGTGACTCCCTGATCTTTTAATATTTGGGAAATCTTACTTTTTGACTTAAATATGGCAAGTGCCAAATGTTCGATGGAAACGAACTCGTCTTCCATTTTTTTTGCAATGATACTGGCTTCGTTCAAACTTTTGCCAGCTTCACGGGAAACCATAATTTCACCACCGGATACCTTTGGGAAGCTTTCAAGTTCTTTCTCAAGAATTTGGTTCAATAGTGTTGTGTTGGCGTTTAATTTTTTAAGGAGGAAAGGCAAAACGTTTTCATCTACCTGTAGGGCGGCCTTAAAAAGATGCTCGTTTTCAATTTGCTGATGGCCCATTTCCTGTGCGAGTTGTTGGGCCAGCTGTATGGCCTCTTGAGATTTTATAGTGAAATTATTAAAGTTCATTATCGTATGTTTTCTAGTTATAGTCTACTTTTGATTCATTAAGGTCAACAATCTTACCAATGCCATCAATCGGACAAAATGTCGGCTAAGGGCAATGAAAATGGGACATTGTGGCAGTGGTAAGTTATTTGAAGGAAGTACGACCTAATCCTAAAATTTAAATATGGGAATACTGAATGGCCTTTTAGGAAAAGTCAAGAATAAACCAAAGGAAGAAAAAAAAATTCCATGGATACCTTTGGTTACCTTAGATCAACTCAAGGAAATAAAGAAAAAATCTAACGTCAAGACCCAGGTGGTTTTTAAGCATTCGGTGACTTGCGGAATTAGCAGAATGGTATTGAATACTTTTGTAAACAGCCATGACTTTACGGCGGAAGAGATTGATCTCTATTATTTGGATCTTCATAGCCATCGAGAAGTTTCCAATGAAACAGGTTATACGTTTCAGGTGATTCATCAATCACCCCAACTTTTGGTCATAAAAAATGGAGAAGTCATTGCCCATGGTTCACATGGGAATGTCAATGGGATAGACTTGAATGAGTATGTATAAAGCAGGCCCCGACGGTACACCGAAAGGGCCTTTTCTTTTTATTAGTTGAACTTCTGTTTGATTAGAATATTTTTAAGCCGACCTTTTAAATCCTCGCCCGCGTCATAAACCATTTGTTCGTTGCTTGGAAATGGTACTGCACCTAGTTTTAGCAAGGCCGTCAAATTAGTGTCCAATGCCCTCTTATCCCCATCATAATTGGCATAGACATGCTCAAAAACGAATTCACTGGATAATGGGTATGAATTTAACTGCTGCTTGGTCTCAAGATCCGAAAAACTGACCAAGCCAGTCACCTGAGCCGCTTTAAATTGTGTAAACTGATAAAAATTGCATGTAACCGTTTTGAATTTGTCGATTTTTATCTTATTGCCTAAACTATCTTTTACCACGTTACCGTCATTGTCAAGAACATATTGATATCCATCCTTAACCTGCTTCTCCTTAATGATCTGCTTTTCATTGATCTGCTCTGGAGATATGTTGATATCCTTTAATTCAACCATCATATTATAACTATAGTCAATATAAGATAATGGGTTGGTGTGGTATTTGGTCCATTTATCTTCTAGACCGTAGGTGTTGAAGTTCAATAATTCTTCTTCTAATTTAGCAGGAATGATTTTATCCGTTTGGTTTGCCATACCAACTTTTACATAATCCAACCCTTTTTCGTGAGCCTCTTCCATTTTACCTTTAGTATCGGCATATCCTGGATTTATCTCGTTTAGATAGGTGAAATCATCAAAAGACTTTCGATAGTCCCATTTGTTGCTGGCATTATTTAAAAGACTTAAGGCATTGTCATATAGATATTTAGATAGATTTTCTTTTACAAGAACGATGTCGTTGTTATAGTTTTTAAATGAAAATTCGGCATTTCTGCCCTCATCGTATATCTGCAATGGTAACAGGGGTTTTATGGTTTCTTGAATTCGATCTAAGTTTCTGTAGCTTTTATAAATAGTTTCCAGATTGGCGGGATTGCCGTCTTTTTGCAAAAAGACAATATGCTCTAATTCTCTCTCCGTATTTTTCTCAAAGGCCTCTTCCAACAAAAGCACATAGGATTGATTCCCTTTTTTTCCTTTATTCAATGCCAATTTTTGAACAGCACTGTTTATGGCGTTCAGATAGTTACCTGTATTTATTGCCTGTTGGGTCTTTTTAACGCCGCCACAGGCTACAAGAAAAAGTAAAATCCCACTTAATTGTAAAACTCTTTTCATAATTTCTATTTTTACCGTTTCATATCACATTTTCAACACTCGTGCCAAAATTGCTTTTGTTGATAACGTAAAACGATAAACTATCGTATTGTCTCGATGAAAAACTTTTATAATCTTGGATTCCTACGTTCTAGATTTGAAAACGGGAAGTAATTTGGTAGACACTTCTCCAAATCCTATACGCAGTCCATTACATTAGCAGAAGCTCCGTAAGGTAGCGGTATTATGGTCTTGAATAAACTTACGTTCACTACCATCGTTAAGTACTATGGACCTAGTACCCTGCCAGGCAAGTTCTAACATGGAGTCATACGAATTGGGGGTAGGACCTGAAATGGTGCCACTACCCATCATGTCTCCACTGTTCACCTTACAACTATTACTAGTATGATGCGCCAACTGTTACGCCATGGTCCAGTACATGTACTTGAAGTTGGATTTTGATATCGTCGTTGATACCCCTTTTTCTGTTGTTATGTCCACTTCTAATTGAATATCACGGTCGCTCCAGTCATTGAAGAGGACCATTCCAAAAATGTAACCTTCTGCTTCATTAACAGGAATATGAAGCCAATTGGGCATCAAGGCATTTTCTGGGTCACGAAACATGTTGCCAACGTTGGTCGCGTGCTCCTTGCTAGAATAAAAATCGGTGTAATCCCCAATCTGGACCGGCAATTGCATTTCTATCTCATCCAAGGAAAACAAGATTATACTTTTGTGGTCTTTGCTGTTCTGTAAGGAGTTGTTGCCAATATCGAAAACCTCATTGATACGGTTTCGGGCCTGTCTCCAGGTCTTTTTGCCATCCGAAATGAAATTATTTAAAGTGTCTTGGAGAAAAATATCTTCGGTCAAGGGAATTCCGTCAAAATACTCCAATAGGTGCATGGCACCCAAATCAACCACTGTATCCCCGATCCTTGTGCCGATTGTAATAATATCTTCGCTGATCAAAAAGACCCCAAAAGGAATGTTCTGAATAGGGAAATCAGACTATTTAGGAATATGGACCCAGGATTTTTCGTAGGATCATTGGCATTTAAGAACATGGTGGGATTGTTAATTGATGTTTGATAAATTCCTTATCAAATATATTATTTTCTATGAATTAAAGATTGGCAATTCGTATTTTTGTGCCCTCATTTAACAGGATACATAGATATGCAACGTGACCAACTTATTTTTAATTTGATTGATGCCGAGGAGGAAAGACAATTAAACGGAATTGAACTTATTGCTTCCGAGAACTTCACAAGCCCTCAAGTTATGGAGGCAGCAGGATCCGTATTGACCAATAAATATGCCGAGGGTTACCCTGGTAAAAGATATTATGGAGGTTGTGAGGTTGTGGACCAAGTTGAGCAAATTGCCATTGACCGTGCAAAGGAGTTGTTCGGTGCCGCTTATGCCAACGTGCAGCCACATTCCGGGTCACAGGCCAATGCATCTGTTTATCATGCATTTTTAAAACCAGGAGATAAAATATTGGGCTTTGACCTTTCTCATGGTGGTCATCTTACACATGGTTCCCCAGTCAATTTTTCAGGGAAATTGTATAACCCTGTTTTTTATGGAGTAGATGCGGATACCGGTGAGCTCAACTATGATAAAATCCAAGAAATTGCAGAAAAGGAAAGACCCAATCTAATTATCGCTGGTGCTTCTGCATATTCACGGGATATGGATTTTAAACGGTTTCGTGAAATAGCCGACAGTGTCGATGCTATTTTGATGGCCGATATTGCTCATCCTGCGGGGCTCATTGCTAAAGGTATTCTTAACGACCCTATACCACATTGCCATGTAGTCACTACCACCACACATAAAACCTTACGTGGTCCACGAGGTGGATTGATTTTAATGGGTGAGGATTTTGAGAACCCATTTGGTATTCGATTAAAGAATGGAAACCTAAGAAAAATGTCTGGTTTGATAGATTTGGCAGTATTTCCAGGCAACCAAGGTGGCCCCTTAGAGCATATCATTGCCGCTAAAGCGATTGCTTTTGGGGAGGCTCTTACCGATGATTATATGAACTACATGCTTCAGGTCAAGAAAAATGCCGCTGCAATGGCTGCGGCTTTTGTAGCCAAAGGGTATAATATAATTTCAGGAGGTACTGATAACCATATGATGCTGATTGATTTGCGTAATAAAGACATTACTGGTAAAGATGCTGAAAAAGTATTGGTGAAAGCTGATATTACCGCTAATAAAAATATGGTTCCCTTTGATGATAAATCGCCTTTTATTACGTCAGGAATTAGATTTGGAACGGCAGCTATTACAACAAGAGGCCTTAAAGAAGAGGAGATGACAACCATTGTTGACCTCGTTGACAAAGTTCTGACCAATTCTGAAAATGAGCAGATAATCGAGCAGGTTAGGGGAGAAGTGAATACCTTAATGCAAGGTAGACTATTATTCAATGCCTAAAAGCGTTACTGAATTTATTCATTTAACATATAAAGGTCTCCCTTAACAATCAACGAACTACCAAAGTCAAAGATATCAGCATCATCTTCCGATTCGAAATATAATCCCCAAAAATTGAAATAATCATTTTTGGTGTGATTTCTTGTATGAATCCTCCCGTGAGAGTCATTTGTATCATGGTTTTCCTCAAATACCGGAACATATATCTCATAAGGTATTTCAGTCAATCCCTTGGTAAGTTGAAAATAGTTCTTGGACAGGGCTATGAGTATATTCTCAAGTTGGTCCGAGATACTTTGCTCACATATTTTATTGATGATAATCGATGTGTCCTCTAGAAAAATAGAAAATTCATCAATCTGAATGGGGATATTGTTCAACTCCGTTAAGGTATTGATCCCCTTCTTAATTGAGTATTGATCTTGACTGAAGCCACCCCAATTACCATGGTCGAAGTTTAGGACCGTCTCGAACATCTTAATATTGCAATTTAATTCTATTACTAAATTGCACCCCCACTCATTTTGAGTGTTGGAGCGAATACTAACCTCAGAAAAGAAATGTTTTTCCAGATTTTTCTTAAAAACGTCTAAGCCCACCAGATAGAATTCTCCATTGGGACCAATAGGCAAGTTGTTCTTAAAGTCATCAAAATATAACGGCATACCAGTATGTGTTAAAAAGGGGGTGCTTTTTTACACAAAGGTAAATTTTAGGACTATTTGTTGACCTTACAAAAACCATATAAAAACTGAGGTTTTTGTTTATTTCTTAGGGAAAAACATGAAAATCATTGATAACCAATAGTATACATACTATAGAAATCACAAAATGTTAGAGAAATCCTCTTTTTCTTGCTTCTTCGATAAGGGTAATATCATTACCATTATCAATTTCGAAAAGTTTTTTCAGTTGGCGTTTTCTTGATTCAACGGTTGTATTTGCCGCTGAAATAAGCGGAGCGATATCTTTTGTACGCGTACCAATTGAAAGATAATGGAGAATTTTTTTATCTTGTTCATCAACCAGATCAAAATCATTGGCCATTTTTTTTCGTATCGCTGATAGGGCTCCAGCTGTATAATATGGAGGTCTGGTACTTACAGTGTTTACCATGGCAATAAGTGACTGTTCATCAATTTCCGATTTCACCATATAACCGTCTGGATCAACAGATTTAAACAAACTATTGATCCGGTAGCTATCGCTAAATGATGACATGAACACTATTTTCGAATCTGGGGTAACCTCTCGGGCCAAAACACCCAAATCTTCACCACTTCGGTTTTCACCGGAATGCGCTGGGAACAATTGTATATCTAGAAGGATGATGTCAAAAGGTATTGTTCGGATTGAGGATTTGATTTTCTCCTCTGCCGTTTCATAGCTCCTAGCGGTTTCAACCTTCACCTCAAATCCATCAAAATCAGCATCTTCCAGAATATATTTATATCCTAAAGTAGTCATCTCATGATCATCTACGGCTAAAATCCTTATAAGTTTCATTTGTGTGCGTATTAGTTCTTAACTTTCAATAAGCGTCTTTTCTTCTCTCAAGGGTATGTCATTTACAAGATGTACAATTTCAATAGGAATTTTTAAAATTACTTTAGTACCCTTGCCTGGAATACTATTGATTTTCCAAGTTCCGCCCAATTTTGCAATGCGGGATTCAATATTTCGAGTCCCAATTCCCTTTTTTGCTTCTGTACGGACAAACCCTTTTCCGTCGTCTTCAATGAGAATCGTCAAAAGATTATTCTCACAAATAAAATTAACCAAAATATTCTTACTTACGCCATGTTTGACTGAATTTCGCAGACATTCCTCGACCATGCGATATAGGTTTATCTTGATATCTGCACCCAAGGCATCCCAGTCCAATTCTTCATTATAGATAAGGTTATATTTAATGGTGCTGGGCAAACAGCTATTTTTTAACAGCTGCTGGATTGAACTAATAAAGTTATTGAGTTTTTGGTAGGCGGCATGACTTAGTTCATGTGAAATGGAGCGAACCTCGACCTCAAGATCCTTAAGTACAGAAATTGCAATGGCCCTTTCCCTAGCTGCTTTTTCATCCGTTTTTTTGTTGAGACCGGTAAGTACCATTCGGGTACCCAACATTTTATCCAAGATACCATCGTGCAATTCCCTTGATATACGTTTTTGTTCTATTTGTTTGCCTTCCTCTAGGTTTTGCTTTTGTAAAAGCATAAGGTTAAAGATTTCCTGGTTGCTGGCTTGTTGTCTTTGTTGAAACTTTAATTTTTGATTTTTGACCCGCTGGCCTGCAATGATATATAGGGCAGTGCCTAACAAAAAAAGACCAATCGCAACTCCCGTCCAAATTTGTTTTTTTCGGGTCAGCACCTCTTTTTTAGCGATAAATTCATCGGTTTCGAAGCGAATGCGAGTAAACTTGTTACGGGCCTGTCGCTCTTCTTGTAATAAACTGTCACTTAAGGCCATATATTCATTGGTGTAGGCCATAGCATTTTTGGGTTCCAAACGAACCAAAAGCCGTAAGGTCTTTAAAAGGTTTTTATTATGGGTGCTTTGTTTTGCATATGTTCTGGCCTGCAATGCCTCATTTAAGGCATTTGCACTATCCTTTTGATTCAAATAAAACTCCGCCAGTACGTAGTGGCTTTCAGAAACCCCTCTCACATCACCAATACTATCATGAACCGACAAGGCCTCATACAGTTGTTTTTCTAGACCCATGCTATTGCCCAATTTCAATTGGTTATGAGCCAGGTTATTCAATGAAATGGCAAATAGTTCAGCATCCCGATTTTTTAATCCCTTTGTTGCTAGAACTAGTTTAAAAAATGAAATAGCTTTCTGGTGCTGTCCTTGCTCTTGATAAACCACGCCGATGTTATTCAATAGTTGTTCTTCAAAATCTTCTTTATCCTCTAATTTGGTTAGGTAGTCCCAAGCTAAATTGTAATATTTCAATGCCCTCTCATATTCCTTAAGATCTTTTGTCACTCTGCCCATAAGGTTGTAACAATTGAATAGTTGCATGTTCTTATTTAGGGGTTTTACCAACTCAAGTGCTTTTATGATATTGACTTCACTACCTGTATAATCCTTAACATTGGCTTGTACTAAGGCTATATTATACCACATACGACCTGAACTAAATTTATCTTGTAGGGCACCATAAATTTTTTGGGCTTCAACATAGTGGTGATACGCACTATCAGCGATTGATCTATTCCTAAAAAAAGTGCCCAAATCCCAATGCATTTCGGCAAAAGAAACAGAATCACCTACCTTAAGGGCGAGCTCCTGGGTTTCTTTGTTGGAAGTTCTGAAAAGTAGGGAATCCCCTAATTTTAAATACGCCAATGAGAGTTTTGAAAAATATTTGGGCTTTAGGGAATCATTTGGGCATTCTGATGCATGTTTATGTGCCTTTTGTAAAAACTTTAGTCTTACTTCATTAGAGATGTCTATATTTCTACCCTTCTTTATCCATACAAAAATACTATCGTTTGCTTGGCTTTCCACACCACTTTCAACCTGCTTTTGATGAGTGCATGAAAAAAAAAGTAAGATCAAGAGCAAAGAAATTATGCGACTGTAATAATAAGTACGTTTTGGTTTGGACATAACAATCATGAACCTACCAAGATAAAAAAAAGCTCCAGATTTTTAATCAGGAACTTTTGGTTTTATGTTATATTTTTAAATTATTTACTGTCGTCTCCGTTGGTTTTATCTTATCTGATGCCAAAGTTTCCTTTTAACTCTCAATAAGCTTTGCGTTTTCGTTTTGCGGCAAATCTTCAGTATAATAAACAATAGGGATGCTTAACATGACTTTGGTGCCTTGGCCGGGAGTACTATCAATTTTCCAGGTTCCCCTTAATTTTTCAATACGGGATGAGATATTCCGTGTTCCAATTCCCTTTTTCCGCTTTGAGCGGGTAAACCCTTTTCCATCGTCTTCAATCCGAACATTTAAATAATCACTCTCCGTATTGAAATCAACTGAAATGTTCTTACATTCTGCATGTTTGACCGAATTTTGCGTGCTCTCCTGGATTATACGGTATAGGTTTATCTTGATTTCACCATCCAATGCATCCCAATCCAATTCCTCAGTATAGGTAAAGTCATACTCGATGGTGTTTGCTGAACAGACATCTTTAAGCAATTCTTGGATCGAGCTGATGAAATTATGTATTTTTTGGTACGCCGCATGGCTCAATTCGTGGGAAATGGAGCGCACCTCCCCTTCAATGTCCTTAAGTGCGGAAATTGCGATTGCCCGTTCCCTAGCGGCTTCTTCATCTGTTTTTTTGTTAAGACCGGTAAGCACCATTCGAGCTCCCAACATTTTGCCCAGTACGCCATCGTGCAGTTCCTCCGAGATGCGCTTTTGCTCCATCTGTTTGCCTTCTTCGAGCTTTTCTTTTTGGGAAAGCATAAGGTTAAAGATTTCCTGGTTACTGGCCTGCTGTTTTTGTTGAAACTTCAATTTTTGATTTTTGGCCCGCTGATCTACGATGATATATACCAAAGCCCCTAACAAGAAAAGTCCAATAGCAACCCCGGTCCAAATTTGTTTTTTCCGGGTCAGCACCTCGTTTTCCGCAATAAATTCGTCGGTCTCAAAGCGAATACGGGTAAACTTGTTCCGCGCCTGGCGTTCTTCCTGTAACAGACTATCGCTTAAATTTATATATTGCTGGGTGTGGGAAAACGAATTCTTGGTGTCTATTCGAGACAAAAGTTGCAATGTATTTAAGAGATATTCATTATGAGTACTTTGCTCCGCATAGTCCTTTGCCATTAACAATTCATTCAGAGCAATTGCCGTGTCTTTCTTTTGTAAATATAATTCGGCCAATACGTGATGACTTCTAGAAATCCCAGCTATATCGCCAATACTGTCCCTAACAAAAAGAGCTTCATGCACTTGTTTTTCAACACCTTCAATGATGCCTGATTTTAACCTATTATAGGCCAGATTATTCAATGAAATGGCATATAAGTCTGCATCCAGTTTTTTTAAACCATCGGTGCCCAAAACTTGTTCAAAATACGAAATGGCCTGTTGGTGCTGCTCTTGTTCTTGATACACCACTCCAATATTGTTTAAAACCTGTATTTCATAATCTTGTTTATCTTCCAATTTGTTTAGGTAGCCCCAAGCTAAATTGTAATATTTTAACGCCCTATCATATTCTTTAAGGTTTTTTGTCACTATACCCAAAAGGTTATAGCAATTGAATAACTGGGTGTTTTTATTAAGGGGTTTTAAGAGTTCAATTGCCTTAATGGTATTAATTTCACTACCTGTATAATCCTTGACACTGGACTGTACCCTAGCCATATTATACAACATGCGGCCTGAATAGAATTGGTTGTGTTGTGCACTGTACATTCTTTGGGCTTCTGCGAAATGATGATAGGCACTATCTGCTATGGCCCTATTCTGAAAGAAGGTACCCAAATCCCAATGGGTTTCAGCCAGGGTAACCGAGTCGTTTGTCTTTCTTGCCAGTTGTAATGTCTCCGAATTCACTTTTCGGAACATTAAGGAATCTGATAATCTTAGATAGGCAAGTGAAACCTGTGAAAGTTGCTTAGTTTTAATCGAGTCATTACCAAGTGCGTTTGTTGCACTGTAGGCCTTTTCAATATTTAATTTTTGGTCAACTAGCTCGTTACCTTCATTTTTGGCCGCCGCAACCCATAGGGATATACTGTCCAATTGGGCATTGGAAGAGTCCCCATTTATCTTAACCGTGTCTTTTTTGCATGAAAAAAGTGTTAAAGATAAAATGAAGATGCTGGTAATCAGCCAATATTTTTTGATGTGTTGTTTCATAGCAAAAGTTACAACACAAGATAGAAAAAAAGCCCCATATTTTTTATTAGGGGCTTATAGTTTTATGTTATATTTTGAATGCTATTACCGATTATCTCCGTCGGACTTATCATTAGCCAATGTTTCATATAACACATCCTCTTCTGCTGTATTATCCGCATTGCAAGAAAATAATCCCAAACTAAAAACTGCCACCGCTAAAATACTTGCTACTCTCCTCATAATTCTAAAATTTAATAATTGGTTATATTTTGTTATGTTGTAAAACTAACAAGAGCCAATCACCATTTCGGCAAGAACCTATAAGTACTAGTAAACGGCAGGGTTTTGAGAGTATTTGACCCTTTTATACGAGAATCTGACTAATTGAGGGAAGAAATGGTGTTTTTTGACAAGGCCTTTTTTAGGCTATCAATATTGCTGCGGTACGATTTTGAAAAGGGAAGCTGCAATTTGCGAACTTTCAACGTACAAATAGCCTTTCCATAACTTATGCGCGAAATATAATTGGTATTCACCATATAGCTTTGGTGAATACGCATAAAATTCTTTGGTAATCGACTTTCGTAGGTTTTTAAGGTTTTAAAGGCGTTAATCACCGAACCATCCTTCATAAAGAATTCGGTTGTATTGTTGTCAGCCTGTAAATATAAAATATCGTTGGTATTTAAATACTGGAAATCCTGATATGACTTTAAGATTAAGGTTTCAGGTTCTGCAGCTGCAGGCATTTGTTTTTTAAGGCGCAGTAATGATTTACGAATATCAAACTCATTGTAGGGCATAAGCCAATAATCAAAAAAATTGTTCTTAATGGCATCATAGGCATATTGCTTGCTTTTTGAAATTCCAATTAGAACAGGAATGTCATTTACGTATTGATAAAGTTCCTTGACCATTTGAAAATATTCCTTGGCATCGTCATTCAGGTTTATAAATACCACATCGGGAGAAAATTTAAGAATGTCATTAATACCATCGTCACTGTTCTTGGAGAGTGCCACACGTGAAAAATCACCAAATTCCTCCAAATAATGTTGCAATTGCAGGTTTGAGGTGGCGTCAGAATCTATTATGACATACGTATAGTCCACGAAATCAAATATTTGATTGCAAATTAGTGATACTATCGAACAAGGCTTATTAGTAAAACCTTATAAAAAGTGAGGAAACCGTGTTTAAATTACTAAAAAACAGATGATTGCAAGAAAAAACCTCATAAAAAAGAGGAAATAGAACAAATTAGTTTTCCATTGTTATTTCAAAGGCGCCAAAATGAGGAAAACCTTTCCGCCTATATCTTAAGTTTCACGTTCCATCCAAAAAATAAAAGCATCAAAAAGCGATTTTTAAATTGTACTATCCTAGATAAATTACTTTCACGACATTTTCCTGTAACCAGGTTAACGGCAGAAGTGGTATACGTCTATTGCAGAGTTGATATTTTAAAAAAGGGATACAGGAGTATAGTGAAGTGTTTTTTTCGTGCCCAAGTTACCACTATGTATAATTTTTAGTCGTGTCCCATGATTAGTGGTATATACTTTTTCACCTTTTTATTTTCAAAAAACGCTCTAATTTCATATTCTCCTAAAAGGATATTATAGGTATGTATTCTTTCTTTAGCCAACTTTAAAAAGAATTGAAGATTTTTAGTAAAGTTTGGAGCTGATTAGTTCTGATAGGCCCCTATGTCTGGTAAAACAGTTCTGTCCGTTCCCAAAATATCAAAAGGCACCAAGAGTGAATTTTCCAAATTGGCTTTTTCATTGGCCGAAGAGGCTTCGCTGATTCTAAAATCATGTCTGATTACATTGATAAAATGAGTATCCTTATTTAAATGTATTTGGTCGAAAATCAATGTATTTGAGAAATCGTACAACGGATCAATATTATCATCCTCAAACTTTATGAGGGAATCCTCAAAAATATAGTTAAATGAATTTGTTCCGTTATTTCGAAGCGATAGTTCGATATTCGCACTGCCATCAACAATACAATTTAAAAAGCGGGCCTGAACCAAATCTCCTATACGATGTACACCTGAAGGGGAGGTTACCTGGTTATTGATTTGAAGGGCTGTTCCCATTCTAAAACCATGGCTCCAATAATTGGCGATGGTGCAATGGGTAAAAGAATAATCACCGCCCAAGCTACAATACAATGAGGAGTTTCCCGCACTGCCCAGAACAAGGTTCTCCCCTATAATTGCTGCATTTTTTGCCCATAGATTGTTTTGGGAACTATTATGTACCTGCGTATTCTTAATGGTTAGGGTAGGGGATTGCAACATTCCGTCGCCTTCAACCAAAAGACCTGTAGTCGCGTTTTTTAAGGTCAGGTGATTTATTAGATTATCTACGCTGCCTTCTGCCAGCCATACTACTCCCCATTGACCAGGAATATCTGAATATTCAGGTTCTAGACGATCTCCTTCAAAAACAACCTCATTCTCCATCATTTCAGGATCAAGACTTAATTCACCATTAATTGTAAGGTATGCACCGTTGGCCACATAAATACCCGAATTTTTATGAAAATGTACCCGAGCGCCCGCTTCAATGTTTAGACCTTTTCCCGACGCAACGGCAGCGTAACCATAAACTACATACGGTTTTTCATTGGAAAAATTTAATTGGTTATCCGCCAGGTAAAAACCTTCAGCTTTAATTTCATTACCATCTATATCCACGCCCAGAGCGAGGGTTTCCTTAGTACCATCTACCAATGTGCTGGGGTATAAAAAAATGGCATCCTTGATTAGGGTCACTAAATGCACGTTCTGTTGATTGTTGCCGGAATCAAATTGAAGAACATCGGTATATAAAAATTCACTCTCCGAACTATTGGAGATATCATAGGTGGTTTCAATACGAATGAACAGACTGTCTTGAGCAAATATGGGCACATTTAAAAATTCCTTTCCAGCAACTCCGTCGACATTCAATCTATACCTACTGTTTTGTCCCTGCTCCAATCGAATTGAAGGAATCTCCAAATCATCGCGATTACGGTTATACACTTTGAGGGAATAGGTGCTGCTTCCTATGTTGGTGAAAATGGTATCCAAAAAAACAGTATCCTTCGAAAACTCTAAATTACCTGTACTAGGC
The DNA here is from genome assembly GCA_023141835.1 of Maribacter sp. Lineage (GTDB taxonomy): Bacteria > Bacteroidota > Bacteroidia > Flavobacteriales > Flavobacteriaceae > Maribacter_A. The sequence goes on from JAGLKG010000249.1 coordinate 15,371, forward strand.
GCATATTCGAAGTTCTTGCGACAGGATCCCCATAGCACTACAAAGAACAAAGCGGGTATCAAATGGAGATAGGAGCGCATTTTTCTTGATTTTGAACGATAATCTGCTAGGTGAAAACTGCCTTGATAGTCTCTGAAATCCTCATGGGCCTCAAAGTACTGGCATTTAGCAGGCACCACTCGGTATGTGAACGTACTAAGAGCTGATTTGTTTCATGGTGGTACATTTCAACACATCTTACGGAAATGGCACCCCGTGTTTCAGCGATATGGGTACGGACCACTATTTCATCCCCCAAGACAGCGGAATTTTTATAATCGATATTGTGGTTTTTGACCACCCAAATAATACCGTCTTTCATAGCCGTAGGAGCAGCAACTTGCCAGTGTTCCTTGGATATGTCTTGGATCCATTGTAGATAACGTACATTATTTACATGGTTCAGGTCATCTAAATCATCTAGGGAAACGGTAATTTTTTTCTCGAAGGTCTCCATGTTATTTTTTATGGATTTTTACTTCAAAGAGTTTGTCCCAATTTTTCCCTGTAACGAAAAAAGTCTTTCTTTCCGGGTGATAGGCCACGCCATTAAGCACATTCAATTCGGAATGCTTGGTAACCTTTTCTTTTAATCCACCGAAATTTATAACACCTTCAATGGCCCCACTTTTGGCATCAATGATCATCATGCTTGGTTTTTGGTAGACGTTGGCGTAGATCTTGCCATTAATATATTCAAGTTCATTGGCCATGTTGAATATTGATTTATTGGTTACCGTTTGAATATAGCCCTCCTCGATAAGGGTTTCAGGGTTCAAAAACCATATTTTTTCGGTACCATCACTTTTAAAGATTTTCGTACCATCATTGCAGAGGCCCCAACCTTCTTTGCTTTGATTGTATTGAAAACTATCGATTTTCTTAAAATCATTCAGTCCATATACAAAACCCACACCGCTTTGCCAAGTGAGTTGGTAAACCTTATCATTCAAGATGGTAATACCTTCTCCAAAATGAGCATTGTCCAAATCTATTTGCTTTAAGACCTTACCCGTTTTAAAATCTAGTTTACGCAACCAAGATGTTCCTTTACGGCCAGTACTCTCGTACAGTGTATCGTTATAAAATTCCAATCCCTGGGTATATGCTTTTATATCGTGTGGGTATTCATTGATGATTTCGTAAGTATATAAGCTAGGGGCGTTTTCCGCCAGTACTTTTATTTTTTTTGAAACCTTGGCAGAACTATCCTCATAATCAATAGTAGCTTTCAATATTTTATTGCCCAAAGTGGCGAGGTCTAGAATCACCGTATTGCCATTGACCATTAATTCTTGGCCATCTATGGTATAGGTTATTTTGTCTATGACCTTCTTTTTTTTGTTCTTTAAGACAATCCCAACGGATTCATTCTGCTGAAATTCCGTCTTATTACCTTCCAATTGTATTTCAAAAAGTGATGAGGCAGAAGTGTTGCTACTTCCGCAGGCGACCAATACGATAAAAATAAAGCCAAGCACAAAATATTTAACTGGAATCATGAATTCTTTTTATTAATACTATTAAATTTTGAATCGTATTTTAAGGTGAAACCAATGTTATAATGCTCACTTGGAAATACTTAGGTAGGCCAATAAAAAAGGCAAGTTAATTCATAAAAATTAGAATATAAAACGATTGAATAAGTTTTAACCAGCATTGAACAATTCAATTGAATTGTTCA
>JAGLKG010000025.1 GCA_023141835.1 Maribacter sp.
GCAAAATTTGCCACACCTTATTTTTCAATTAGGAACAAAGAATCAGATGCCCGTAAGAATAGGGCGAAAATTGCAAATACCCCTGTAACCAAAAAAACCGAAGTTCTTAAAAGAATGGAGTTTAACGGAAGAAATATTACCTATGTGAAAGAGTTGGTATTTGATAGTGAGGAAATCAAAGTCAACATTTGGGACCATAGTAGACAGGATGGCGATATTGTATCTATCTATCTGAACGGCTTTACCGTAATCTCAAAACACTTGCTGACCTATCACAAAAGATTGATCAGAATTAAATTGGATCCTACAAAGAAGAATGATTTGTTTCTCTATGCCCATAATCTCGGCGAATTTGCCCCAAATACGGTATCTGTGGAAATTTCGGATGGAAAAACTTCCGAAAATATCATTCTGAATTCCGATTTAAAAAGTTGCGAAGCTGTATTGATCAGCGTTAAGCGATAAACTACATTTCATTTTTGCATCAGGTCCTTTTAAATAATTCTAATCCATTTTCAGCGAGATCAATCCATGGGACCCATAGGTTTCCATTCAAGAATATCTACACTTACCCCCCGGTTGGGCCACTCTGCACTTGAGATATACCATTTATTTTGATATTCAAATATCTCAGGGGCATGGGCATTCAATTTGGTAATGGGTTCCTTATTGCGAAAATCATCGATTTGCCCAGAATGATATACAAAAGTGTCATGCTGATAGGCTCCCTGAACGTCCTTCTTGTCCCAGATGCCATTCCACCCACACATAAAAAGGTAGAATGAATCATTGTATTGAACAATCGAAGGTGATTCAGGGTCAGTAGTTGTGGATTCAAAGATGGTTTTCGGTTCGGACCAGTTTATCAGATCAGTCGATGTACGCATATTTACTTTACGTTCTGTACAATAAACAATATGATACTGATCATTGTAAAAAATGATGCTTGGATCCCTAGCACCCTTTGCTTCCGAAAACAATTCCCCTTTCAACTCCCACTTGTAAAGGCCCTCTGAAACCGCCAACCGCATAGGGTTTGGTCCATAGATCATATAATACAGATTTTCTTTTTTTACAATAAAAGGGGCATGGTTCGCCAAAGGCTCATTGGGTCGTTCAGATGGGGGCATTACCTTGGGCAAATCTAACCACCCTTTTTCTGAGAAAAATCCACTTTCAGGCTCTAAGGCATGGAACGATAAGAACTCTCCCTCATGCACATTTTCCATTCCAGTGTTAGGGTGGGTAATCCCAAAAATATGCCATTCTCCTTTGGGGCCTTTAATAAAACCATGATCATTGGGCACCCAATCATCATAAAACTTGCCCGCTTCCAATTGCTCGGTTGAAGGGCCAGGGTACGTATCCCCAACAGGTTTATAAAGCCATGTAAATTGATTAACCTGCTGCGGCACTAATAATTCTCTCTTTGTTTTTTGGGCACAAGACCCAACAATCAGCGAAAAAATAACAGTACATAAAACGGACAAATTCTTCATATTTCACATTTTTCAGATATCTAATAAGCCGTATGGCCTCATTAAAAAGTACCACTCCCCCATGGCCTAAATCGATACATTTAACCCCTATCAAAGATACTATATCTGATTAAGTTCCAATTAAAAGCAACATGGCTGCATTCACACGCGTAAAGAAATAATATCCCTACCTTTATTCGAATCAATATACCATTATGAAATCTTATCAAATTATGGCCTTCTTGTGCCTTGTGCTGCTATCAAGTTGTGGACAAAAGAAAACCAGTGCCCAAAAAGAAGCTGACCTTGCCAAGACGGAGACTAAACAAACAAATGATTGGGTTTCCCTTTTCAATGGAGCCAATTTAGAAGGCTGGACCATGAAAATAAAGGGATATCCATTAGGCGAGAATTTTGGAAATACGTTTAGGGTAGCCGATGGAATCCTCAGTATTCGTTATGATGCCTACGGAGCTAATTTCGATGACAGGTTTGGGGCATTATATTACGACCAAAAATTATCGAATTACCGATTAAAAGTAGAATATAGATTTGTTGGTGAAACAGCTCCTGGAGCACCAGATTGGGGCTATCGGGATAGTGGCGTTCAATTTCATGGCCAAGCCCCGGCATCGATTGGGTTAGACCAATCATTCCCCGTATGCCTTGAATATAATCTCCATGGAGGAAATGGTACTGATGAAAGGCCTATGGGTCAAATTTGTGCCAATGGTATGTTCGTTGAAATAAACGGAACAAAAAATTCTTCTTATTGCACACCTCCCACAACAAATAAAACCTTTCATGGCGACCAATGGGTTACCTTGGAAATCGACGTTAAAGACGGCAACATCACCCACTTTGTTAACGGCGTGAAAATCTTACATTATGGCAATCCCTCCTTTGACCCTAACCATGAGATATCAAAAACCTTAATAAAAGATGGGGACACTTTAGTAAAAGAGGGTTATATTTCTTTACAGTCCAACAGTCATCCCATTGATTTCAGAAGCATTGAACTCTTGGCGTATTAATCCCAAAAAATCTTTTAAATTTCGGTATATGAAAGTATTGGTTTCTATAAATATTCCCAAAATTGGCATCGATATGCTTCGCGAGGAAGGTCTGGAGGTAACCACATGGACCAATGACCTCCCCATGAGCAGGGAACAACTTATGGAAGCCACGCAACAACATGATATTCTACTCTCTTCAAGTAATTATAATATCGATGCCGACTTCCTGGATTACAACAAGCATCTCAAATTAATTTCTCAATTTGCGGTGGGTTATGACAATATTGACTTAAAAAAAGCCGCTGCATTGGATATTCCGGTTGCGAACACCCCCAATGCCATGACCGATGCCACCGCCGATATTGCCTTTGGTCTGCTCCTGACGGTATCGCGAAAGATGTTTTATATGCATAAGAAAATTATCAGTAATGAGTGGGGGCATTTTCGCCCGCAGGCCAATTTGGGAATAGAATTAAAGGGGAAGACCTTGGGTATTCTGGGAATGGGCCGGATTGGTACCGAGTTTGCAAAACGATGCGTCGGGGCCTATGGCATGAAAGTGTTATACCACAACCGCTCCCAAATGTCTGATTCCAAAAACAACCTTAATGCCACTTATGTTTCTTTTGAGGAATTGTTGCAAAAAAGTGATATCCTCTCTGTTCATTGTTCGCTTACCGAGCATACCAAAGAAAAGTTCAACAGCTTGACTTTTGACAAAATGAAACCTTCCTCTATTTTTATAAATACTGCCAGAGGAGACATTCATAACGAAAATGATCTTATTGAAGCCTTACAGAACAATGTAATATGGGGAGCCGGACTGGATGTTACAAATCCCGAGCCCATGAAATGGGACAATCCCTTATTGAGCATGGAGAACGTGGCGGTAGTGCCACATATAGGATCGGCCACCATTGAGGCTCGAGACGAAATGTCGAGGCTCGCAGCTGTGAACATCATTCAATTTTTCAATGGAAAACCTTTGAGCAATTTGGTATAGTAAGGCATCAGAGCTTTTTCTTTTTAATATAATAGTTACCTTATGGAAGTGATTTTTCAGTCTGATTATTGGCCCTTTATAGTGCTCCTACTAAGTATGGCCATGGTGGTAATTTTGATTACAAGATTGCGGTTCCATCCTTTTGTTGCGCTTATGCTATCTGCCATATTCGTGGGGCTCATATCCAATGACCTCCCTAAGGCACCTGGACAAAACCCGCTTACCAGCGCGGTGGAATTGCCCATGTTGGAATTTGGAATTATGGCCGGAAAAATAGCCTGGGTTATTGCGTTGGCCGCTGTTATAGGTACGGCAATGATGGAAAGTGGAGCAGCAGAACAGATCGTAAACCGGTTATTGAAAACATTAGGGGAAAAACGGGCGGCCTTGGCCTTGATCATCAGTGGATTTGTATTATCGATACCGGTGTTTTTTGATACCGTATTTTTCTTATTGATTCCTCTGGGCATCACCTTGGCACTTAAGACGGGAAAAGATTTTGTCCTTTATGTTGTTGCAATTGGCGGCGGTGCGGTCATCGCCCATAGCATAGTTCCCCCAACACCGGGGCCCCTTATCATGGCCGAAATACTTAACATTGAACTGGGTACTGTTATATTGGTAGGTCTTGTGGCCGGAATTATTCCGGCTATCGCGGTGTTTGGCGTTGCAAAATGGCTAAATAAAAAATTGGATATCCCCGTTAGGGTAGCGGACAAGCATCTGACCTCTGTTCAAAATCCACCTTCCCTGACACTTTCAATACTTCCTGTTATCGTCCCACTTTTAATGATTAGCCTGGCATCTATAGTAGCGTCCATTACTGGCAATGTTCCCGATTGGATCGCTTTCCAGGGAAATAAAAATATTGCCATGGGTACCGGCGCCGTTCTTGCGCTTTATCTTTGGAGAAAGACCCAAAACTTGAAATCAAAAGACCTTTGGGAAGGCATTGCCAAACCTTTGGAAATAGCTGGCATCATTATCTTGATCACCAGTGCCGGTGGAGCTTACGGCGCTATGATCAAACACAGCGGTATTGGCGATGCAATTAGTCTTGCAACGGAGGGGTTTAATGTGAATTATATCCTTTTGGCATGGATGATTGCCGCCGCAATGAAAATTGCCCAAGGTTCGGGAACAGTATCAATGATTGCCACGGCAGCGATCATGGCGGCTTTGATTGGACCTAATGGGCAGCTTCCCTACCATCCTATCTATATTTTACTTTCGATAGGATTTGGATCACTTTTTATATCTTGGATGAACGACAGTGGTTTTTGGGTGGTGGCGCGGATGAGTGGATTTACGGAGCGGGAAGCGTTACAGACCTGGACCGTCCTATTGGGAATATTGGCCTTGGTCGGACTTTTTCAGGTTTTGTTAATGTCCTGGATATTACCTTTGGTATAACATTTTATCGCATCTTTACAAAGAATCAATACTCTTTTAATTTATTCATATGCATATACTTATTACAGGTGGAGGAGGCTTTATAGGAAGAAGGTTGGCCAAGGAATTATTGGAAAAAGGGGGTTTGGCCCAAGGTGATATCGTCAAGTTAACACTAGTGGATCGAGCGTTTCCAATAGATATGCCCCAAGATGCAAGACTTGAGTGCATTGAAGCAGACTTCAGTGATGAAACGGTCATTGGAAAGGTGCTTGGACAGCAACCCGATGTAATCTTTCATCTTGCCGCCATCGTAAGTGGTGAGGCAGAAAAAAATCTGGATTTGGGAATGCAAATAAACTTCCACGCTTCCTTACAACTTTTGGAAATATGTAGGTCCCTCGCTTTTTGTCCACGGATTGTATTTGCCAGTTCCGTTGCGGTCTTTGGAGGTGAAGTGGACAAGACTATAATTGATGAAACAGGCCCCAAGCCACGTAGTTCTTATGGTACCCAGAAAGCCATGGTAGAACTCCTTATGAATGACTATAGCCGAAGAGGGTTTGTTGATGCCAGAAGTTTGAGGTTGCCTACCATTGCCATCCGACCTGGCAAACCAAATGCAGCTACATCCTCATTTGTAAGTTCCATCATTCGCGAACCCTTACATGGAAAAAAGGCTTCCTATCCAGTACCCTTGGAGACGGATGTATGGATCTTATCCCCAAAACGGGTAATCCAAAACTTCATCCACGCCGCCAATATTGATGAAAAAATACTTGCCGATGACAGAGTTTTCAATCTACCTGGATTGACTACCTCGATCCAGGAAATGATTCGTAGTCTTGGGAAAATAACCAATCCCGAAGTAACCCAATTAATATCCCACGAACCGGATGCCTTTCTGGAAAGCATCGTGCTGACTTGGCCACCGAATTTTGATACCCAAAGAGCCCTCCAATTGGGGTTTGTGTGCGATATCTCTTCCGAAGAAATTATAAGATCGTATATTGAAGATGAAGGCATAACGAATGTGTTAAATTCAAATTAAAATGGGAGAAAACCAGAAAATTGCAATAGTAACCGGAGCTGGTTCAGGCATTGGACGAGCGGTTGTGATGGCTCTATATAAAGAAGGATGGTCCATTGTACTCGCTGGCAGGCGGAAAAAACCACTGCTTGAAACAGCTGAAAAATGTGATAATGGACGGGTTTTGGTAATCCCCGCAGATATTACCGACCCCACAAGTGTACAACACCTTTTTGCCCAAACGGAGAAGGTATTTGGGCGATTGGACCTCCTGTTCAACAATGCGGGTGTTGGGGCTCCTTCGAAACCCTTGGAAAATTTAACTTTGGATGAATGGAAAAGCGTCATTGACACGAATTTGACTGGGGCTTTTTTATGTACACAAGAGGCATTCAAAATAATGAAAAGACAAAAACCAATGGGCGGACGAATCATTAACAATGGTTCTATTTCGGCGCATGTGCCCCGTCCACAGTCGGCACCTTATACCGCGAGCAAACATGCCATTACCGGATTGACCAAATCAACCTCCTTGGATGGTCGTGAATTTAATATCGCCTGTGGCCAAATTGATATTGGAAATGCAGCCAGTGCAATGACCAAAAAAATGGAAGGAGGAGTAATCCAGGCAGATGGGTCTCAAAGGATTGAACCGACCATGGACGTGAATCATGTGGGTCGCACGGTAGCCTATATGGCAAGTTTGCCCAACGATACCAATATCCCATTCCTGACCCTAATGGCCAATCAAATGCCTTATATGGGAAGGGGCTGACGCTTTAAATACTACAATTCTACTTTTTTACCTGTCTTGGCTGCCAAGAATATGGCGTCGATAATTTTTAAATCCTTAAGGCCTTCTTCACCATCCACAGGTGCAATGGGTTGAACTCCTTCAAATATCAACTGTGCCATTCCATCCATTTGAAGAGTTTGGTGTGTTTTATGCGGTTGGGTCAATTTACCTTTATGTGTTCGTCCTTCAATAGGCCCATATCCTGTTGAAGGCTGCATTTCGGCAAAGCCTTTTTCTCCATTCAAGAAAAATCGATCCAAATTGTTCATCGCATAGGTAGAAAGGCATGATGCAATTGCACCACTTGGGAATCCCATTTGAAAGGTAATGGTTTCATCAATCCCCTCTTTGAATTTCACAGGGTCTGTTTTGACCTCTTGGGCGGTTACCCATATCGGTTCTTCGCCGAGCATATACCGAGATCCATTAATAGAATAAACACCAATATCCATCATGGCACCACCTCCTGAAAGTTTTGGGTTCAAACGCCATTGTGTAGGATCTCCGATAACAAAACCCGATTGTCCTTGAAAAAATTTCGTCTTCCCAAATTCACCGGCTTTACGCATTCGTATGACCTCGACGGTCTTAGGCTCAAAATGCATGCGGTACCCTACCAATAATTTCACTCCAGCAGCTTTACAGGCTTTGACCATTCGTTCACCTTCTTCTGCATTGATAGCCATGGGCTTTTCACATATCACATGTTTACCCGCTTTGGCAACCCGAATGGCTTGTTCGCAATGAAGCCCATTAGGGGTAATGACATAGACCGCATCTATGTCGGGATTGTTCTTTACTTGATCAAAGTTCTCATAGTTATAGCAGTTCTTTTCAGGAATATCATACTTTTTTCGCCAATCAATGACTTTTGACGGCGTACCACTTATCACTCCAACTAATTTTGCACGCTTGCAGGATTCCATTCCTCTAGCAACCCTATTCCCGTAACTTCCAAGGCCCATAATTGCCACCCGAAGCACAGGGCCTTCATAAGGTTGCTCATTACTAGCAGCCAATACACTTGCTGGACTATACAAAATTGGTAGACTAACCGCTGAAACGGTCAATTTTTCTAAAAAATCTCTTCTTGAACCCATAATGATTTTGATTTGCACTAAAAATACAGTTAAATTCTTTTCAAACAAACTCGCACGTGACATTTACATTGCAACCAATTTTGGCACTTGAGTCAGTCTAAAGTCTAACATGCTATAGGTACTTCTAAAAATAAAAAAAGTCGACACCAAGGTCTCGCCCTTTTTATTTCCTATTTTTAGACAAGAACCATCACTTTTATGTCAGTATACTTAAGAAGCAAAACATTAAGATCAGGAGAGAATCTCTCAAAATCAAATTACTGCAAAAGACGCTTCCGGAAATAAAAAAAGAGTTACAGAGGCAAATAATCTTAAACAAATGAATTTATAGTTATGAAAAAATTACTTGTCCTTACATTGGGGGTCGCACTCATATCCGGAATCTTTAGTACAAGTTCGGCACAGGAAACCACTCCTTTGAAGTTAACGCTTGAAGACTTATATAAAGATGGTGTGTTTCGTCCAAAGGGAATCAATACCATAAGATGGTTGAAAAATAATCAAGGTTATTCAGCATTGGAAGTTAATCAGAATATTGGCGGCAATGACATTGTTATGTACAATGCAAAAACCGGTGAAAGAGAAATTTTGGTATCAGCCAGCAAATTAATCCCTTCTGGAAAAAACATCCCGATTATTATTAAGAACTACGCCTGGTCCGAGGACAATACTAAATTATTGATTTTCACCAATACCCGTAAAGTTTGGCGTTATCATACTAGAGGGGATTACTGGGTACTCGATTTAAAAAATGGGAAATTGAGTCAGATAGGAAGTTCCATGGAGCCTGCTCGTCTAATGTTTGCCAAATTTTCACCCAATGCTAAAAAGGTTGGATTTGTATACAAAAACAATATCTATACCCAAATATTGGAAACGGGAAAGGTTGAGCAAATAACCACTGATGGGAATACCCAAATTATTAATGGTACATTCGACTGGGTCTATGAAGAAGAGTTAAATTGTCGTGATGGATTCAGGTGGAGTCCCGATAGCAAACAAATTTCTTTTTGGCAAATGGATACCAAAGGAATGGGCACTTTTTATCTGGTAAACAACATCGATTCAATATATCCAAAAATAATTCCTTTGCCTTACCCAAAAGTGGGTACGGACAATTCATCGGCCAAAATTGGTTCTATACGATTAGATGATAAAAGCATTACTTGGATGGACATTCCCGGAGATCCCAGAAATAATTATTTAGCAAGGATGGAATGGGCGAATTCGTCAGATGAATTGATTATTCAACAACTCAATCGTGAGCAGAATACCAACAAAGTGTTTTTTGCCAATGCGGCAACTGGCCTATCAAAAGTAGTATATACGGAGAAAGTAGAAACTTGGCTCGATGTTTATGATGATCTTACTTGGCTTAACAATGGAAAAGAATTTACATGGCTGAGCGACAATACCGGGTGGTTGCACCTTAATAGAGTGTCTCCCGATAATGGCATAATGACCCCAATTACATCAGGGGATTTCGAAGTGATAAAGTTATTGAACATCGATCAGAATAAAGGGTATGCCTACTACATAGCTTCCCCTGAAAATGCAACACAGCGTTACCTGTATAGAAGTAAATTGAATGGAAAAGGAAAGCCTGATCGACTTTCCCCAAATACTCAAACCGGACAACATTCCTATACTATTTCCCCCGATAGTAAATATGCCATCCACACTTTTTCAAACCACATGACACCCCGACGTTATGAGGTAATCTCACTTCCTGATCACAAGACGCTAAGGGTATTGGAAGACAATAAAGAGTTGCAGCATAAATTGGCAAAATATTCGATTTCAAAGAAAGAATTCTTCAAAATAAAAACAGATGAGGGAATAGAATTTGATGCATGGATGATCAAACCGAATAATTTTAATCCAGAAAAAAAATACCCGGTCATGTTTTATGTTTATGGGGAACCAGCCGGTGCTACAGTTCAAGATAATTGGGGTGGAGATTTATGGCATGAACTGTTGGCACAAGAAGGATATCTTGTAATTAGTGTTGACAACCGGGGAACCAAAACACCACGTGGTCGTGAATGGAGAAAAAGTGTATACAAGAAAATAGGGATTATTGCTCCCCAAGATCAGGCGGCCTGTGCACGAAAAATAATGGAATGGGATTTTGTTGATTCGGAGCGAATAGGTATTTGGGGATGGAGCGGCGGAGGCTCCAATACTTTAAATTGTATGTTTAGATATCCTGAGATCTATAAAACAGGAATAGCCATCGCTTTTATAAGTGATCAAAAACTATATGATAATATTTATCAGGAACGCTACATGAGCTTACCAAAAAACAATGAAGAAGGATACCGGGATGGCAGCCCTATAACACATGCTAAAAATCTCGATGGAAACTTACTCTTAATTCATGGTTCTGGAGATGATAATTGCCATTACCAAAGCTGCCAAATGTTAGTGAACGAATTGGTTAAGCAGAATAAATATTTTACAATGATCGACTATCCAATGAGGTCCCACAGCATTAATGAAAGAGAAAATACCTCGCTGCATTTGCGAATGACAATGCTCAATTATTTAAAACAAAATTTGCCCGTAGGGTCAAAATAATGATGGATTGATTCTGAAATAAACTTGAAAATAATACGCTAACACAATTAAAAATGAGCAGAAATTCTAGAAGAAACAACGAACGCTCTAGACCAAATAGATCAGTATCCGTTTTTAGTAAAACCATCCGATTATGACCATAGCCATTTGGATTGCCCTTGTCATTTTATCACTGTTTTTCATTTACATATTGAGCAAAGACTTTATCAAACATCGTAACGTTTTAGAGAACGTCAGCGTTGTAAAAACAGCAATCATTGGTTTTGTTGTCAATTTTTTTGACGTACTCGGCATTGGTGCTTTTGCTCCTCAAACAGCTTTGCTAAAATTCACAAAGCAGACAGAAGATCGGGTATTGCCGGGAACATTGAATGTAGCCAATACTATTCCCGTTTTAATTCAGGCCTTGATATTTATTCGAATTGTTGAAGTTGAGCCCATCACATTGTTGACCATGTTGCTATCGGCAGCAGGAGGTGCTGTTCTAGGTGCAGGGATAGTTGCTAAATTAGCTGTACGAAAAATTCAACTAACTATGGGTTTTGCTCTGCTTGTTACAGCATTTTTTATGTTATCCGGGCAAATGGATTGGGTACAAGGTGGTGGAGAAGCAATTGGCCTGACTGGCTGGAAACTGGCATTGGCCATTGGAGCCAATTTTATTCTTGGAGCACTCATGACTGCAGGAATAGGATTGTATGCTCCTTGTATGGCGCTAAT
>JAGLKG010000250.1 GCA_023141835.1 Maribacter sp.
ACAAGAACATTTATATGGATAAGGTTTCAAGTGCAAAAGAAGAAAGGAAAAATCTTAGTAAACTCTTAAACTATGTCAGAGAGGGTGATACGATTGTAGTCTGGAAGCTGGATCGATTGGCCAGAAGTCTTATTCATTTTACCAAGCTAATGAGTGAATTTGAAGAAAAAGGATTGAAGTTCAAAAGCATTACGGAGCCCTTTATTGACACTACCAAGAAATCCTCCCATTCCAAATTTCTTGTGAATCTGTTCGCGGCCCTGGCCCAATTGGAACGCGATATCATAATCGAACGCACTAAAGCAGGATTGGAATCTGCTCGGAGATGTGGAAAAATATTAGGAGCGCCTAAAGGAATTAGTAAGAAAAATCAACAAAAAGCTGTACTTTGTGAGGAGTATTTCAAAGAGGGTAAAATAACGGTAACTCAAATTTGCGAAAGGCTTGAGATTTCAAGGGCGACCTACTACAAATATTTACGGATTAGAGGTCTAGCCGGAAAACTAAGGCCGTACAAACAAGAAGTTTAGATAAACGATTATCAAATACATCGACTTTGTTCTAAATTAGGCACATAAAGATGTATTTTACATCAATACAAATAAGTTGGCGGTAATTAAAATTCTTTACTCAAAGGTTAGATTGAAGAAAATCGACAAATACAATTCTTGTTAAGTAGTTGTATGACAGATGCCTAAAAATTAATGTCGGGACAATGTCGTGAATAATACATGTATAATTTTTGGATTTTTATTAGTTGAATATAATCTTACTTAAAATTTCAATTTGAATGCGAAAACTAGATTTCGGAACAAAATTAATTGAAGTCAGGAAAGCAAAAGGATTAACACAAGAAGAAGTTGCTGAGAGGTGCAAAATTACAGCACGTACAATTCAGCGTATTGAATCTGGAAAAGTTAAACCAAGAGCTTTTACAATTAAATTAATCTCTGAAACTCTAGGGTTTGATTTTTTTATGTCATCAAATACCGGTTATGATGTCAATACTGAAAATCAAAAGTCAAAATTGAAAAACCGTACTGTTTTATGGTATATGAAAGATTTGTTTAATTTAAAAACTAATGCAATGAAAAAAATTTCAATTTTATCCGCGTCACTTTTAACGGTTGTATTCATATTTGTATCCATCTTTAGGACAAACGCACAATCAGAGAATAATCAAAGTCACAAAAGTCTTATAATTCAATTGAATGAAGATAAATCAATTAAAAGAATTGAGGCTGCTTTTACACATAACTTGACACTTGATAGTTTAATTCAAATTAAAAAGGAGTTACAGGTTAGAGGTATAACAGTTCATTATAAGAAGATTGAATTTGATGTTCACAATCTGTTATTAAGTCTCGATTGTCAGGTTATCTGTAATGATGGATTTAGTGGAAGTTTTGGAACAGGAATGTTAAGCGCACAAAATAGAAATAGAAGAACTGGATTCTATCGTGATTATTCTCCGAATTCTGACAGTCCTTTTGGCACCGGGGGATTAGACAACAAATAACTGCCGCCAAAACCTCCTATGAAAAGCCCTAGTCCAGTTCTTTAAAAGTTTAAATAAAGGATTATTAACTTAAACATATAAATGGGATATTATCAATGATGCTATCCAATTGATTACCATTCATTTTGAATATATGAACACTAACAAAACTGTACCTGAATTAAAAACCGAGCCTAATATTGGAAAAAGATTTCTAGCTGGGTTAATTGACTATCTTATTATTTACACCTTCTTTTTTATTTTCGGTTATGCATTTGGACAACTAGACGGTGATGGTGGATTTACTATAAATGGCCTTCCAGCACTCGGGCCCATACTATTTTGGGGACTAATGACAATCGGACTTGAACAATTTTTTGGAGCAACACTTGGGAATGGATTGGTTGGACTTAAGCCCAAATCGATTAAAGAAGAGACGAACGGAAAGAATTGGGAAAACTATTTAGGTAAACCGACTTTTGGACAATCTTTCAAAAGACATCTACTTGACCCAATTGATATGATCTTTTTTGGACTTATCGGAATAATTACCATTAAAAACACGGCATTAAATCAAAGGATTGGTGATTTATGGGCAAAAACAGTTGTTGTAAAAAGTAAATCAAAAGGTCAATAAAAAGCCAAGCTGTAAGGGAGCTAATAGCTTGTTGTTTTCCCTAAAAGAATAAAATTATCGAAGAGGCTAATATTTCAAATCAACATAAGTATGTTCTAAAAATAATGAACAGTAAAATAATTATTTTATTCTTTTTTTCCTTCCTCTTAAGCTTCAACCACATTTCAGCACAAAGGGAATTCACAGAAAACGAAAAGCTGTTCGCTACCTCGAAAGTATGGGGGTTCTTAAAATATTATCACCCCCAGGTAGGCAAGGGCAAATTCAATTGGGATGACCAACTCATTGCCATAATACCCGAAGTACTAAGGGCAAAGGATACTAAAAGCTTATCACAGGTTTATATAACCTGGATTGAATCCTTGGGCAAGGTTAAGAAATGTAGCTCTTGCGGAGCTACGGGAAAGAATTATTTCAATAAGAACTTTGATCTTTCTTGGACCCAAGACACTCGTTTATTTACAGAGAAACTAAAGGTAAAACTTAAGTATATCGAAAATAATAGACTTCAAGGAAAAAACCACTACGTTAAGTCTAGAAAGCATGTTGGTAGTGTTGTAATAGAAAACGAACCAAAATATGAAGCCTTTGATTACCCCGATTCGAATTACCGCCTACTAAGCTTGTTTAAATACTGGAATATCGTAGAATATTTTTTTCCTTACAAATACATGACCGACCAAAACTGGAATGATGTACTCGTAGAGATGATTCCGAAGTTCAAAAATGCTCAAAACATAACTGACTACCACTTGGCAATGTTAGAAACCGTTTGCAAAATAAACGATAGCCATGCCTCTACTTTTTATACTAAATGGACATTGGGATTTCTCACAGGTGGAAGTAAAAATGCACCTGTCAAATTAACCATGGCCAATGACAGTATTTTCGTTACCGGGTTTTATAATGATTCTTTAGCCCAAATTAATGATTTTGAATTGGGTGATGCCATTTTGAAACTAAAAGGAGAACCGATAAATACAGTTATTGAAAGAATAATGAAATACACTCCAGCCTCCAATCAAAAGCAAAAAGTAAGGAGAATAGAAAATGCACTTTTAAGGGGGAATACAGATAGTATTCGAATAACCTTTGGAAAGAATGGAAATTTAAAAGAAAGGTACATACAAAGATATCTTTATAAAGAATTTGATTATCAGATACCAGTAGTCGAAAAATGCAAAATCTTAGAGGGAGATATGTAAGCTTCCCTTAAAACCGAACTGTTTAAAAGTAGAAAAATAGTCTTTAACTTTAAACAGTAATTATGAGAAAAAGTAAATTTAGTACGCAGCAGATTGCTTCTATATTAAAGGAGTTCGACAATGGCAAGTCAGTATCCGAGATAACCCGTGACCACGGTGTGAGTTCAGCGGCATTTTATAAGTGGCGTTCCAAGTATGCCGGCATGAATTCCAAAGAGCTCAAAAAGCTTAAATCTTTGGAAGAAGAGAACCGTAAGCTCAAACAAATGTATGCTACTTTGGCATTGGATCATCAAATGGCCAAGGAGATCATTGAAAAAAAGCTATAAAGCCCTGCCGTAAGCGTATTATAACCAAAGAGCTTATTCATTATGGTATCAGTAGGGCGTGCCGAGTTTTAAGTATGAGTAAAAGCGTGTATTATTATAAACCACTGCTAAAGGACGATACCGAGATTGAAGATGCATTAAAAGAAAAGGCAGAACAACATTCAGAAGAGGGGTTTTGGAAAGCCTATGACCGTTTACGACTAGAAGGAAAACCTTGGAACCATAAACGAGTGTATAGAGTCTATAAAGCCTTGGGATTATCCTTACGTCGAAAAGTAAAGAAACGCTTGCCGGCACGAGTTAAAGAACCTTTAGAGGTTCCCGGAACATTGAACCATACCTGGAGTATGGATTTTGTAACGGATGTCTTAGAAAACAAGAGGCGCTTTAGAGGCTTTAATGTAATCGATGATTACAACAGGGAAATCCTGTTTATAGAAATAGATCACTCCTTGCCCAGTAATCGAATTATATGGGTACTTAACCATTTAATAAACAAAAGGGGAAAACCAAAAGGGATAAGGATGGACAATGGACCAGAATTCATAGCTAATATTACAGCCAATTGGAGTTTAATGCACAATATCGAGTTTAAATACATACAACCGGGAAAACCAACTCAAAATGCTTTTGTGGAACGATTTAATGGCAGCTACAGAAGAGGGGTATTAAACAAATATATTTTTGAAGACCTAGAACAAGTAAGAGAACAAACTCAAATTTGGATGGATGATTACAATCATTTTAGACCACATGACGCATTAGGGAAAATACCTCCAATAAAATATGCTGAAGTTAATTCTAATGGAGCTAGCTCCATTAGAATTAAAAACAATGAATTTGATAAATTAGAAAATCAAGCAGTTCTATCTAGGGGAAGCTTACAACAGTACTCCACGACATCCAGCACAATTATACGAGGCAATTTCTTATTTTCTAATATTTGCAATAATGATTTTGCTATACAAGACGCAGAGAGAAAAACTTAAAAATGGCTTTTTCTTTGGATTGGTACTCGTTCTAATATTTACAGCTAGATATATTATTGAATTTGTAAAGGAAGACCAAGTAGGATTTGAAGATGGAATGACTTTTAATATGGGACAACTTTTGAGTCTTCCATACATTGTAGTTGGAATTGGATTTATGATTTATGGCCTTAGGAGGACAAAAAGATCAGCGTACAACAATGTATCCTATGAAAAGCCCTAGTCCAGTTTTTTAAAAGTTCAAAAAAAGGATTATTAACTTAAACATATA
>JAGLKG010000251.1 GCA_023141835.1 Maribacter sp.
CCTTTTTTGGGCTTATTTTTGTGCTTTAATTTCAATACTATTTAAAATAAGTCTAAATAAGAATAACATTTAAAATGAAAAAATCAATATTACTTTTAGCAGTACTTTTTGCAACTTTTTTATCTGCCCAAACCAAAACAGATTCAATCATGTTGAATCCACAAACCCAATTAAATGCTGCACAGCGTTTGTTGTCTGGAAACTACGCTTCGGCGGTGACCATTGGGGCTTATGGCGAAATGCTCTATAACCAGCCTGATGGTGACAATGGCGAACTGGATGTTCAAAGATTGGTGTTGCTTCTGGGGTATCGTTTCAATGATAAAACCCAATTTGTTACGGAAATCGAAATGGAACATGTTGAGGAGATTTATGTGGAACAGGCCTTTGTTAACTACAATGTCGCTAATAATGTAAATCTTAGAGGAGGACTTATGTTGGTCCCTATGGGCATTGTAAATGAATTTCATGAACCCACAACTTTCAATGGTACGGAAAGACCGGCGATGGACAATGCCATTGTGCCAACTACGTGGAGAGAGTTAGGGGTTGGGGTTAGCGGTCGTTTTAATGACATTTCCTTGGGCTACCAGGCCTATGTGTTCAATGGTTTTAAATCTACAATTGCTGATGGTGAAGGCGGAGTTTCAGGATTTTTGAAGGGGTCTAATGGATTACGCAGTGGTCGTCAAAAAGGAATAAAATCCACAGTTGACAGTCCTAATTTATCTACTAAATTGGATTATTATGGTATCCCTGGATTACGATTGGGCTTTTCTACATATTTCGGAAAGACGCAAGCGGCAGATGATGTTGAAACAATTGATGGGGCTAACATTGGGATCTCAATGGTAGGATTTGATGCGAGATATGCTTATCAAAGGTTTACCGCACGCGGTCAGTTTATCCATGCTTCATTATCAGATACAGACGATTATAATGCGTTGACCGGAAGAGACTTGGGAAGTGCCTTGCAAGGTTATTACGTGGAAGGTGCCTTTAACTTATTGCCTACAAACAATGAGCAAAAATTATTTGCCTTTGCGCGTTATGAAAAATATGATACCCATGCTTCTACAGCGGGTTCATTGGTAGAGAATGAAGCTTATGATAGAACCGATGTAACAACAGGTTTAACCTATCATCTTGCCCCAGGTGTTGTATTAAAAGGAGATTATCAATTTAGGAGCAATGCTCTTGAAAGTTCAGATGTAAAAGATAGATTGAATTTTGGTATCGGGGTTTGGTTCTAGAATGACATTTGGCCCTCTTTTCTTTGGAAGAGGGGGCCTAATTACAAAAAGAATGCAATTTCATTATTGAGATTCATTCTAAATTAATACATTTACGGTATGCGAAATGCAAAGTTGTTTTTGGGAGTCATTATGGTTTCTTCCATTTTTTTGGTCGGTTTTGGGTTGCCTAAAAATATCGAAAAACGAGTTCATAAAGAACTCGAAAAAACATTTCAATTTAGTGAATTTTTATTGCACCCCATAGCGGTTTCCGAGAGTCTAAATGCTCAACTTCCTAAAAAGATCAATGTTAACAATTTGTTTAAGATATCTCACGACGCTGACCATTTGGGTTATGTTTTTGTAGGTCAAGCGCCTAGTAAGACGGCTATGTTCGACTATTTGATTGTCTTTGATAAGGAATTAAAGGTGGTGCATTCCAAGGTATTGATCTATCGTGAGGAATATGGAGGGGAAATTGGTAGCAAAAGATGGTTGAAACAGTTCCTGGGTAAAACTGGAGGTGATAGGGTTAACCACGAAAGTAATATTGACGGTATTGCAGGTGCTACAATTTCGGTCCGTTCCATGACCACTTCAATTGACAGTCTTTTGCTGACTATAGAAATACTTCAGAAAAACAAGGTCTTATAATGCAGTACGACGGGCTTCTATCTACTTTTCCAAAAGAAGTTAAACTATTTCTTGGCTCTTTCGTAATCATCCTTTCCATTGGATTCTATACAGGACTTTTATTTGTAGGACAGACGAGTACAGCATCTCCTTCTGGAATAGAATTAAATTACCTCGGTAATGAAAACGATGATGAAGCTGAAAAAATGGTGTTTCGGAAAACGGAAAAAGGTATGCTGACAACCATACATACTCACGTCCTATCCATGTCTTTTATCTTTTTTTTATTGGGTATTTTGGTATGGTTGACCAAACTTCCCAATAGTGTTAAGTTGTTTCTGACCGTTGAACCCTTTTTGTCTGTGCTACTTACCTTTGGGGGTATATATCTGCTATGGACAGGTGTGCTATGGATGAAATATGTTGTGATTTTCTCCGGTGTTTTAATGACACTGACCTTTATGATTTCATCTGTGTTGGTGCTTTATCAACTGACATTGAATCCAACACGGTCTGATTAAATAAAGAGGTCTCCACATATTACTATTAAATGTAGTATATTTGCACGCAATTAATCCTTAATTGCATGGAAGCTCACAAAAACAAAATTCTCGGAGAAGGTTTAACATACGATGATGTATTGTTGGTACCCGCCTTTTCGGAAGTTCTCCCAAGAGAAGTCAATATCAAAACGAAATTCACAAGGAATATTTTAATAAATGTGCCTATTGTCTCAGCGGCAATGGATACTGTAACAGAATCCCGTATGGCCATAGCCATGGCCCAAGAGGGTGGTATTGGTGTGCTACACAAGAACATGACCATTGCACAGCAAGCTATGAAAGTCCGCAAAGTTAAAAGGGCGGAAAGTGGGATGATTATCGACCCCGTTACATTACCAGCCACGGCTTTGGTCAAAGATGCGAAGGCCAACATGAAAGAATTCAGCATTGGCGGAATTCCCATTGTAGATAGTCAAGGAACGTTGATAGGAATTGTGACCAATCGTGATCTTCGGTTTGAGAAGAACAATAGTCGACCCATTTCTGAAGTAATGACGTCTGATAATTTGGTCACCGTTGGTGAAGGAACTTCTTTGGAGGAAGCTGAGGATATATTACAAGTAAATAAAATAGAAAAACTACCTGTGGTCGATGCCAACAATAAATTGGTGGGGTTGATTACCTTTAGGGATATTACAAAGCTAACTCAAAAACCAATGGCCAATAAAGATCATTTTGGTAGGTTACGGGTTGCTGCAGCAATAGGTGTCACAGGTGACGCTGTAGACCGGGTAGAGGCCTTAGTGAATGCTAGTGTTGATGCTGTAATAATAGATACCGCACATGGCCATACCAAAGGTGTGGTGAATGTTTTAAAGGAAGTAAAAAAGAAATTCCCGAAACTTGAGGTCATTGTTGGTAATATAGCGACGGGAGCGGCTGCAAAATATTTGGTCGAGGCCGGAGCTGATGCTGTAAAAGTTGGCATAGGACCTGGCTCTATTTGTACGACAAGGGTTGTTGCAGGAGTAGGTTTTCCCCAATTTTCGGCAGTTTTGGAAGTGGCTGCCGCCATAAAAGGTAGTGGTGTTCCTGTAATTGCTGATGGTGGAATACGCTATACTGGTGATATTCCCAAGGCCATCGCAGCAGGGGCCGATACCGTAATGTTGGGTTCATTATTGGCCGGGACTAAAGAATCACCAGGAGAAACCATTATCTATGAAGGTCGTAAGTTTAAATCTTATAGGGGTATGGGTTCTATTGAAGCCATGAGGCAAGGGTCTAAAGACCGATACTTCCAGGACGTTGAAGACGATATCAAAAAACTTGTTCCCGAGGGTATAGTGGGCCGAGTACCCTATAAAGGAGAACTTTATGAAAGTATCCATCAATTCGTTGGAGGTCTTCGTGCGGGCATGGGGTATTGTGGAGCCAAGGATATAGACGCTTTAAAGGAAAACGGAAGGTTTGTGAAAATATCAGCAAGTGGTATCAATGAAAGCCATCCTCACAACGTGACCATTACCAAAGAATCTCCAAATTATAGTAGGTAAGCAACTTATTTTCCTTGTCCGCTATACGCTTTCCAATCTTTTTTCTTATAAATATCGTCTCCAAAGTACTTGGCAATATTTAGGAAAGGTTTGGGTTTTTGATATCCTGGTACTGGAGATAACATATTCATTTGTTCATCAAGAAAAATAGTGGTTGGGTAACTCATGCGTCCCTGCATTAGTGCCGCTGCGAATTCGTGATATCCTTTTCTGCCCGAAGGCACAAAATTATAGGTCTTTCCTTTGAATTCGATGGGTTCCTTGCCTTCACCATCCATCTTTACCATATAAAAATTGGCAGCCATATAGGTTGCTACTTCGGGATTTTGAAAAGTGTCTTTATCCATTTTTTTACACCAGCCACACCAATCAGTATAAACATCAATAAATATTTTCTTTGGGTTTTCGTCCGTTTTAGCAAGCTCAACGGCTTCGCTCCAACTAAGCCATTCAACATCCTGTGCTTGGCTTGTAAGAGAAATGAATGCTACCAAGAAAAAGATTGCAAATTTATGTAAAAAAGACATTTTACGTTTCATTGTAAATTGTTTTTGGGTTTAGTCCGATTACTATACCAAAACTAACGAAAATTCACAACCTTTATTTTATACTGGCTTTTACCTTTTTTGGAGTAAAGAGATCCTTGACATCAACCTGATTCTTTATCAGGTCATCAAAAGTTTCGCGTTCCCTGATCAAAATAGCTTTGCCCTTATGCCAAAGTATTTCAGAAGGCCTGAATCTTGAGTTGTAGTTACTCGCCATTGTAAAACAGTAAGCGCCGGCATTTTTAAAGCAGAGTATGTCCCCTTCAGATATTTCATTGATTCTGCGGTTATTTCCAAAGGTATCTGTTTCACAAATATAACCTACCACAGAATAATATCTTTCCCTGCCCTGAGGATTAGAGATATTTACGATAGAGTGAGATGCTCCATACAGCATAGGTCTTATAAGGTGATTGAATCCCGAATCAACACTTGCAAAAACCGTTGAGGTCGTTTGTTTTACTACATTTACCTTAGCCAAGAATGAACCGGCTTCACTGACTAGAAACTTACCTGGTTCAAAAGCCAAAGTCAAGTCTTTACCATATTCTTTGCAGAATTGATTGAACCTTGTACCTAGTTTTTTGCCAAGTTCTTCAACATTGGTTTCAATATCACCTTCTTTATAGGGTACTTTGAACCCGCTTCCAAAGTCAATAAAATCTAGATTTCTAAAATTTTTGGCTGTCTCAAAAAGAATTTCGGAAGCGTACAGGAAGACATCGATATCCAAAATATCACTCCCAGTATGCATGTGAATGCCATTGATGTTCATTTTGGTCAATTCGACAATACGAAGCAGGTGGGGAATTTGGTGTATGCTTATGCCGAACTTGGAGTCTATATGCCCAACGGAAATGTTTGAATTTCCACCGGCCATCACATGTGGGTTGATACGTATACATACAGGAATATCAGGATGCTTGCCTCCAAATTGCTCAAGTATTGACAGATTATCAATATTTATCTGAACGCCCAATTTTGCAGCTTCTTCAATCTCTTCCAAAGAAACACCATTTGGAGTGAAAATTATTGATTCGGGTTTAAAACCGGCCATAAGGCCCAATTGAACTTCTTGGATCGAAACCGTATCTAGTCCACTGCCCAAGCTGTTCATTAAACCTAAGATATTTATGTTGGAAAGTGCTTTGGCGGCATAGTTCAACTTCAAACGGCTAACACCTTTGAAAGCATTGGTCAATCTTTCGAATTGGGAAACTATTTTTTCTGAATCATAAACATAAACAGGGTTGCCATATGTTTGAGCGATTTTAAGTAAATCAGCATTCTTCATTATATTGTATACCTTAGTGTTTCAAGCAAATCTAACCTACTATTTTGGTTCGGACAAGAAATCCGATGAAATATTGACAAATACAACAATATGTTATAAATACAACAATTATTGATTTTAGATTTATTTGTTCCCATTGCCACCGAGTCGCACATTTAACTAAAACATTTGTATGAGATTGCCCTTATTTCCTATAAAGTCCATTTTTTTTCCTGGTGAAACAGTTCCTTTACACATTTTTGAAGAACGTTACAAGCAGCTTATCAAGGATTGCAGGAAAGAAGCCATTACCTTCGGAATGCCTGTTTATATTCATAATCAAATTACGTATGGTACTGAAGCTCAATTGGTAGAAGTTGTAAATACCTATGAAGGTGGTGAGATGGATGTGGTATGTGTTGGGAGACAGGTATTTAAGATTAATACTTTTGAAAA
>JAGLKG010000252.1 GCA_023141835.1 Maribacter sp.
CTTTCACTCCTATTCCAGTAAATAAATTCAATATGTATATATTGATTCATAAAATTGGCCTCTCCTTTGAACAGGAGTACCAGCTTTTGCAAATGCCCAAGGAATCAGATCGATTTAACTTCATAAAATTGCATCTTTTAGCTACCATAGCTGTTCTGAAAGAAGTAAATAGGGCCAAGGGAGCTATTAAAATGAATGGTGATTTTAGAAATTTTAATCCTTTGGATTTCAAGGATCTCAAGACTTGAGGAATCAGCTGAAAATTCATTAGGGTAAATCCTATTGGTTTCCTATTTTTGCCCCGAACTTTAAGACAATCCATATGAACCTTCATGAGTATCAAGGAAAAGAAATTTTGGCAAGTTTTGGCGTGCGTATTCAGCGTGGTAGAATTGCGCATAGCCCAAAAGAAGCAGTTGAAGCAGCAAAGCAATTAACCGTGGAAACGGGTACGGGTTGGCATGTGATTAAGGCTCAGGTGCATGCAGGTGGTCGCGGTAAGGGTGGCGGCGTAAAATTGGCCAAAAATTTGCAGGAAGTTGAGGAGATAGCGGGGAATATAATAGGTATGAACCTAATTACCCCACAAACTTCTGCCGAAGGAAAAAAAGTACATCAGGTTTTAATAGCTGAAGACGTTTATTATCCGGGTGATAGTGAGACCAGTGAATTCTACATGTCAGTTTTACTTGACCGTGGAAAAGGCAGAAATATGATTATGTATTCTACAGAAGGTGGGATGGATATTGAGGATGTTGCAGAAAAGACACCTCATTTGATTTTCACTGAAGAAGTCGACCCTTCAACGGGCCTTTTACCTTTTCAAGCTCGAAAAATTGCCTTTAACCTGGGTCTTTCAGGGACAGCTTTCAAGGAAATGACAAAGTTCGTTTTGTCCTTATACAAAGCATACGTGGAGAGTGATTCAAATATGTTTGAAATTAATCCCGTTTTAAAAACGTCGGATGATAAGATAATGGCTGTAGACGCCAAGGTGTCTATTGATGACAATGCGTTATATCGCAGGAAGCAATATGCTGAAATGCGAGACTTGCGTGAAGAAAACCCAATAGAGGTTGAGGCAAGAGCAGTTGGTCTTAGTTATGTTGATTTAGATGGTAATGTTGGTTGTATGGTAAACGGTGCCGGTTTGGCAATGGCTACCATGGATTTGATAAAAATGGCCGGAGGTGAACCAGCAAACTTCTTGGACGTTGGCGGTACCGCTGATGCCAAAAGGGTGGAAGAAGCTTTCCGAATCATTTTAAAGGATACGGCGGTAAAGGCCATATTAATAAACATCTTCGGAGGTATTGTACGATGTGACCGTGTGGCTCAAGGTGTTGTTGATGCGTATAAGAATATGGGCGATGCAATTCAAGTTCCGATAATTGTGCGACTTCAAGGAACCAATGCCGAACTGGCCAAAGAGATTATTGATAATTCTGGTCTAGCGGTACAATCAGCGGTACAATTTCAGGAAGCTGCAGATAAAGTAAAAGAGGTGTTGAGCTAGACTTAAGCGTCTAAAATTTATTATTTGGGACAATGTAATTGGGCATTGTCCTTTTTTTTGTCTAAAAGTTTCTTCATGGTTATCTAATTTAAATAATGGTTAAGCCTTTCCCAAAGGTTTTAAAATATCGGGTTTCTATCTTTCCTTTGTCAGGGATTCAAAAGCGTTCATTGATTAAAATTTTGTTAAAGTAAA
>JAGLKG010000253.1 GCA_023141835.1 Maribacter sp.
TTGAAGAATACGTTAGTCGTAAGCAAGAAGAAAACGACACCCCCTAAAGGTTTATACCAATGGTTTCCGTTTAATCCAATATTTGGCATCCTTCGTAGACACCAAATTATAATGTTAAATAATTGCAAAACTTAAGAAACTTTTTATGTTTTTAAAGTTTCCACACCTATATTTACCCGTTCAATACAATATAGGCAGATGAAAGAAAATATTTTAGACATCGCAACCAATCTGTTCTTGCGTCTAGGCTTTAAGAGTGTGACCATGGACGATTTGGCCAATGAAATGGGCATCTCAAAAAAAACCATCTATGCCCATTTTACCAATAAGACAATGTTGGTGGAGGAATGTACAATGAAGCTGTTTTGCTCAATTTCTGAAGGTATAGACCATATTTGTTCATTGCACAAAAACCCAATTGAGGAGTTGTACGAGATAAAGAAATTTGCCCTGCATCACTTAAAGGATGAAAAAGCTTCACCCCAATACCAATTACAAAAGTATTATCCCAAAATTCATGAGAGTATTAAACAGAAACAATACGAGATGATGGGAGAATGTGTTGTGAGCAATATTAAGAAAGGCATTGAATTGGGGATTTATCGAGAAAATTTAAATATCGATTTTGTATTCAGGATATATTTCTCCGGTGTAACCAGTATTAAAGACCATCAATTATTCCCTGTAACAAAATTTCCGATAGTGCGTCTTATGGATGATTATTTAGAATACCATTTAAGGGGGATAATAACCCCGAAAGGACGTCAAATATTAAATAAAATTATCAACTCAAATCAAGAATAGATGAGAATCCGTTTTTTACCCCTCTTCGTACTTTTGGCCATCACAGTTGGCCAAGCACAAGAGCAACCCACAAGCTTTTCTTTGGATGAAGCTATTGCCTTCGCCTTGGAAAACAACTATAGCGCCATAAATGCCAATCGAGACATCATTGATGCACAAAAGCAAAAATGGGAAACCATAGCAGATGGTTTGCCGCAAATTAGTGGTGCCATAAGTTATCAAAATCAATTGAAGCAGCCCATTTCATTGATTCCAGCCGAATTTTTTGGCGGTGAACCTGGAACTTTTCAACCCATTACATTTGGACAGCCTCAACAGGCCACGGCCACGGCCACACTACGCCAACAGATTTTTGATGGATCGTATATCGTTGGCGTGCAAGCCACAAAAACATTTTTGAAATACAGTGCCAACAATAAGGAAAAGACCGAATTGGAAGTCAGGAAGGCCGTGGTTGAGGCCTATGGCAATGTGCTTTTGGCAAATGAAAGCGTGATTATTTTAGAAAAAAACCTGATTACATTGGAAAAAAATCTATTCGAGACCACTAAAATTTTTGAAAATGGACTTGGGGATGAAGAGAGTGTTGAACAACTTCAAATTACAAAATCTACAGTTAATAACCAACTGAAAAATGCGGTACGGCTAAAAGGCATAACCCTCCAAATGCTCAATCTTATAATGGGTATCGATATTGACTCACCAACCCAATTGACAGAGAGTTTGGATAACCTAACATTAAAACAAATAGATCCAGCTCTTTTGGAAACCCAATTTAATATGGGAAATAATGTCGATTATAAGTTGGCTATAAATCTGAATGAACAGAGGTCTTTGGAATTAAAGTTGGCAAAAAGTAGGGCACTTCCAACACTGAATGCCTTTGTGAATTATGGGAGTACTTCATTCAGTGATTCTTTCAATTTTATAGGCGGGTCACCAGATTGGTATAATTCATCTATTTTGGGATTCGATTTAAATATCCCCATTTTCAGTTCCTTTAAAAGGAATGCCAGTACCCAGCGGGCCAAAATCGCACTCGAAAAAGCAAAGACCCAATTGACAGAGGCCGAGGAACAAATACGATTGCAGCTCAAACGAGCCAAAAGCGACTATATACTTTCTATTGAGCAATATGAAACATTCAAGCAGAATTTAGGGTTGGCTGAACGTATTGAAAATAAGAATCAGGTGAAGTATTTTGAAGGTATCGCAAGTAGTTTCGACCTACGACAAGCACAAACCCAGTTGTATACTGCCCAACAAGAATACCTGCAATCCATGGTAGAAGTAATCAATACTAAGACAACACTGGAAACAATATTGAACAAAAACTAGGTTTAAGGGTTTATAAGTTTAATTGCTTACAAACTTGATCAACCAAAAGAATAAGCAGTATGAAGATTTTTTCCTTTGAAAAATTAAAGGTTTGGCAGAAGGCAATTGAACTGTCTGAGTTCATTTATAAATTAACTCAAAAGTTTCCCAGCGAAGAAAAATTTGGTCTAATTAGTCAAATGAGGAGATGTTCTGTTTCCATGTCATCAAATTTATCTGAAGGTTCTGTGAGGCATTCCGGCAAAGACAAAGCAAGATTTACTGAAATTTCTTTTGGTTCGGCCCTCGAGTTATTAAACCAAAGCATTTTACCGAACAAGTTAGGGTATATTTCTACAAAGGACATTGAATCAATCAGACTATGGGTTTCGGAAATAACTATGATGCTTAACGGTTTGTACAATTCACAGCTAAACCATAAACATATAACCTAATAAATTTTTAAAAACAAAATACATAAACATCAGACAATGAAAAAGATAGTATATACAATCACGGCATCAGTTTTACTTATTGCCTGTGGAGGAGAACAAAACCAATCTGTTGAAGAATTGGTTTCTTCCGGAAATCTTGAAAACATACGGGCCAAGAAGAACGAAATTTCAGAACAGCTAAAGGTACTAGAACTACAGGCTAGCCAGTTGGATTCGGTCATCTCTATTCTGGATAGCAGTGAAAAGTTCCCGTTAGTAACAACCATAACCGCCCAATCTCAAAATTTTGTACACTTTCTTGAGTTGCAAGGAGCTGTGAAAACGAAGCAAAATGTGTTGATCTATCCTGAAATGCCCGGTACCTTACAACGGGTTTACGTCACCGAGGGACAACATGTAACTAAGGGTCAAATTTTAGCGTCTATTGATGACGGCGGAATTGGCAGCCAGCTTGAGCAATCTAAAACCCAATCGGAACTTGCCAAAACAACCTTTGAACGTCAAAAAAGGCTTTGGGATCAAAAAATTGGTTCAGAAATTCAATACCTCCAGGCAAAGACCAATTATAAGGCTTCTGAAAATGTCGTAAAACAAATTCAAAGTCAATTGGGGAAATCCATAATCAGAGCCCCTTTTTCCGGAATAATTGATGATGTTATTAAGGACCAAGGTACTGTGGTATCCCCGGGTTCCGGATCAGAGGTATTTCGTATTATAAACCTGGGCAACATGTATATTCAAGTAGATGTGCCTGAAATCTACCTAGGTCAGATTACTAAAGGCAAGGAAGCCATTGTATATTTTCCGGTATTGGGAGATAGTGTTGTGACCAAAATTCGTGAAACCGGTAATTTTATCAAACCAGGTAACCGATCATTTACGGCTGAAATACCAGTTCCGAATAAAGGTGGCATCATCAAACCCAATTTAACGGCCAAAGTAAAACTCAATGATTATTCCAATGAAGATGCAATTCTGATTCCGCAAAGCATAATTTCAGAAAATGCCGCAGGTGATCAATATATCTATGTTGGTTCTGAGCCCAATGGAGAGAATGAAGCGGTTGTTACCAGAAGCATAATAACCACGGGGAAGACGCAAAATGGCT
This sequence comes from Maribacter sp., assembly GCA_023141835.1. Taxonomy (GTDB): domain Bacteria; phylum Bacteroidota; class Bacteroidia; order Flavobacteriales; family Flavobacteriaceae; genus Maribacter_A. The sequence continues at coordinate 3,685 of JAGLKG010000253.1, forward strand.
TGGTTGAAGTACTTAGCGGGATTACCGATGGTGATTTTATCATAAAGGAAGGAGCCCGAAGTGTCAAAGATGGTCAGAAAGTCAAAATATTAAACTAAAGAAAGTCGATGAGCAAGCAATTAAAGAACGCCAATAAGGAATTTAAGCTATCATCTTGGGCAATAGACAATCCATCGGTCATATATGTTATGATCGGTCTTTTCTTCTATATAGGCCTTAAATCTTATTTTGCCATGCCGAGAGAGGATTTTCCCGAAATTGTAGAGACCAAGGTCTATATAAGCACGCCTTACCCAGGAAATACGGCAGAGGATATTGAACGATTAATCACAGACCCTCTTGAGGATAGGTTGAAAAATGTAAGCAATGTGGTTGATATTACCTCAACTTCACAGGAAGACTATTCAATTATAACAGTTGAATTCAATGAGGAAATCACAGTAGAAGACGCCAAACTAAAGGTAAAGGACGAAGTAGATGGTGAAAAAGCTAGTGAAGATTGGCCCACTTTCAACAATGCAAAAGTTGAACCTAATGTCTTTGATTTAAACTTTTCAGAGTCCTTTCCGATTATAAATGTCAATTTCACAGGGGATTATCCCGTTGAAAAATTGAAGGAATTTGCTGAGTACATGCAGGATGAAATTGAGGATCTTCCGGAAATCAAAGAAGTTGATATACGTGGAGCGCAAGAAAAAGAGGTCGAGATTGCTGTAGATGTATACAAAATGATGGCCGCCAAGGTTAGCTTTCAAGACGTATTAAATGCCATTGGCAATGGCAATATGACCATGTCGGCGGGTAACTTGAAAACTAGCGGACAACGACGTAATATCCGTATTTTGGGAGAAGTTAAAAACCCATCGGAATTAAATGATTTTGTTGTAAAATCTGAAAATGGGACGGTTTACTTAAAGGATATCGCAGAGGTTTCTTTCCGGGAGGAGGATAAAACCACATATGCCCGTGAATTTGGACAGAGCGTAGTGATGCTCGATATAAAAAAGAGGTCAGGTCAAAATACCATATCTGCTGCAGATAAAATCAAGGCTTTGGTCAAAGAAAAAAAGGAAAACCATTACCCAGCGGATTTAAGCATTACCATCGCAAATGATTCTTCCACAAGAACACTTAATCAGGTCCAAGACCTCGTAAATAACATCATTTTTGGAATTATTTTGGTCGTAACCGTCTTGATGTTCTTCTTAGGGTTTCGCAATGCCCTTTTTGTAGGTTTTGCGATACCCATGTCAATGTTTATGTCATTTATGATTCTAAATAATTTAGGTTACTTCTTTGGAGGACTGAGCTTTACTCTAAATACCATGATTCTATTTGGTATGGTCATGGGGCTGGGAATGTTAGTGGATAACGGAATTGTGGTCGTTGAAAATGTATATCGCTTAATGAGTGAAGGTATGTCTCGTACGGAGGCCGCTAAAAAGGGTATAGGCGAAATAGCATTCCCTATTATTATCTCAACTGCCACAACTGTTGCAGCTTTTATTCCCCTAGGTCTTTGGCCCGGACTTTTTGGCCAGTTTATGATTTATTTTCCCATTACGTTATCAGTAGTTTTGGGGTCATCATTGTTCGTGGCCATATTTATGAATTCCATGCTGGTATCCCGTTTTATGGAAATTGGGGAAAAAGAACTGACATTGAAACAACTTATAAGACTAAGCATTATTCTGGGAGGGTTCGGAATTTTCATTCTTTTAGTTGGAGGGGCCATTCGTGGATTAGGTTCAGTCCTTATCGTAACGGCCATTCTTTTCTGGTTGTATAAATACACTATAAAAGGTTCTGCAATCAAGTTTCAAAAAAATGTAATGTCCCGCGTAGAAAATGCGTATGAGAAGCTTTTGAAAACAGCGCTTAAAGGCAGAAATGTATACGGATACTTTGGAACAACCGTTTTATTGCTGATTGGAACCTTTATTCTCTTTGGAATTTCATTGGGAACCGGAAGAACTAAAGTTGAGTTTTTTCCAGACAACAAGCCCAATGAAATATATGTTTACATAGAATATCCTCAGGGGACATCGATAGAAAAGACGAATGAGCTAACACTTGATATTGAAAAAAGGGTTTTTGCTGTTATCAACGAGGACAAATATAAAAAAGGCGATTTCAATTATCTTGCAGAATCTTTTGTTTCCCAGGTAGGAGAAGGTGCAGGTAACCCCATGACAGACGGTGGTTCTGCTGCGGAGATGCCACATCGCGGAAAGATTACCGTTTCAATGCGTGAATTTAAGTTTAGGGGAGGAAGAGACACCGAGGAATTGAGGCTGAACGTCCAAAATGCCCTAACAGGTATTTATCCGGGTGTTGCCATTTCAGTTGAGAAACTTGCGGATGGCCCACCTGCAGGTTATCCTATTAATATTGAATTGGAAGGCAAGGATTATGACGAGTTGATCAATACTGCCGAAAGTATGCGCATTTTTGTCAATAGTAAGAATATTGCGGGCATTGAAGAATTAAAGATTGATGTTAATAAGAGCAAACCTTCAATGCATGTGGTTGTTGACCGTGAAAAAGCAGGTGAATTGGGTGTTTCAGTTGGTCAGATTGGATCACAGCTAAGACGGTCTTTGTTTGGTGAAAAAGCCGGTATTTATAAAAAGGATGGAGAGGATTATGACATCAATGTTCGTTTTAATAAGG
>JAGLKG010000254.1 GCA_023141835.1 Maribacter sp.
ATCCGATTACCACTTCGGTCAGCAAACAGCTGATGCCTGTGTATGACAAACCCATGATTTATTATCCCTTGGCAACTTTGATGTCTGCGGGCATTCAGGAAATTTTAATCATTACCACCCTCAAGGATGCTCCATTATTTAAAAAATTATTGGGAGATGGCACTCAGTTAGGCTGCAATTTTCAATATGCAGTGCAAAACAAGCCAAATGGACTTGCTGAGGCATTTTTGATTGGGGAAGATTTTATTGGAAAAGATAAGGTGGCTTTAATTCTTGGCGACAATATATTTTATGGTTCAGGGCTTGCCAAACTTTTGAGGAAGAACAACAATCCTGATGGAGGGATTATTTATGGCTATCACGTACAAGACCCTGAACGTTATGGAGTTGTGGAATTTGATAATAAAGGCGGGGTTATTTCAATTGAGGAAAAGCCACAAAACCCAAAATCTAGCTATGCAATCCCAGGCATTTATTTTTATGATAATGATGTTATTGGAATTGCAAAGAGCATCCAACCCAGTTCACGGGGAGAATTGGAAATTACGGATATCAATAAGGCCTATTTGAAAAGGCGAAAACTTGAAGTCAGAATCTTGGATAGAGGTACCGCATGGTTGGATACAGGGACGATTGGTTCTTTAATGAAGGCATCACAGTTTGTTCAAGTTATTGAAGAGCGGCAAGGACTAAAAATTGGAGCGATAGAAGAAGTCGCATATAGCATGGGTTACATTAATAAAGAGCAATTGCATCAGTTGGCAAAACCGCTATTAAAAAGTGGGTATGGCAAATATCTGTTGGCCTTAAAGTAGATTTAAAATCGAATTCTAATATATTCATATTTGTGAAAGTAACCGAAACCCACCTTAAAGGCTGTTTTATTATTGAACCCAAAGTTTTTGATGATGAGAGAGGTGTTTTTTTTGAATCTTACCAAAAAGAAAGATTTGAGGAAGCCATTGGTGAAAAGGTAGATTTTGTGCAATCAAATTTTTCAGTATCTAAACAAGGTGTTTTGCGTGGATTGCATTTTCAAATAGGAAAAAATGCCCAAGCCAAGTTGGTTCAAGTGGCAAAGGGTGAGGTGTTGGACGTAATTGTTGATTTGAGGGCCAACAGCAAGACTTTTGGACAGCATTATAAGCAGAAACTATCAGAACAAAATAACATGCTTATTTTTATACCAAAAGGTATGGCGCATGGTTTTTTGACCTTGAGTAAGGAAGCGGTATTTACCTATAAATGTGACAATTATTACGATAAGTCTTCAGAAGGTGGAATTATTTATAATGATATAGACCTGAACATTGATTGGGGATATACCAATTCAGAAATAATTATTTCAAAAAAAGATAGTGAACTGCCGACATTTAAAGAACTCTATCCATGATTCGAATTCTTGTGACTGGCTCAAACGGACAGTTGGGCAAGTGCTTTCAAAAATTGGCTTCTCAATACACTGAAATAAGGTTTGTGTTTAAGGATTCAAAGGCATTGGATATTACAAATACTAAAAATATCGAGTCGGTTTTTGAATTGAAAAATTTTGACTATTGTATAAATTGTGCTGCTTATACGGATGTTGAGCAATCTGAAAAAACTCCAGAAAAAGCCTTTAAGGTAAATGCAGAAGGGGTCAGAAACTTGGCTAGATCTTGCAAAACACACAATGTGGTATTGATTCATATTTCAACCGATTATGTTTTTGACGG
>JAGLKG010000255.1 GCA_023141835.1 Maribacter sp.
TCTTTTTCATTGGTTTGATTGTTCACCATTCTAAGTCCTTCAACAACTTGTTCTCCCAACACTTCATCAACTTGGGTATTATAACGAACTTCTAAATTAGGAAGGCTATTCACTCGATGCTGCATGGCTTTTGAAGCTCTCATATAATCCTTTCGAACCAACATGGTCACTTTATTACAAATATTTGCCAAATAGGAAGCCTCTTCGGCTGCTGTATCCCCACCACCTACAATAGCGACATCTTGACCTTTATAGAAAAACCCATCGCAAACCGCGCAGGCAGATACTCCACCACCCCTTAACCGTTGCTCGCTAGGGATATTCAAATATTTGGCCGTAGCTCCTGTAGATATAATAATGGTTTCAGCTTCAATGGTCTTGTCATCGTCTATAGTTACCTTATGTATGCCTCCAACCTCATTGCTTAATTCAACGGCAGTCGCCATACCTATACGAACCTCTGTACCAAAACGCTCGGCCTGTTGCTGCAATTGTATCATCATGGTTGGGCCATCAATACCTTCTGGATATCCCGGAAAATTATCAACTTCGGTAGTTGTGGTCAATTGCCCTCCCGGCTCCATTCCCGTATAAACAACGGGTTTAAGGTCGGCCCTTGCCGCATAAATCGCCGCTGTATAACCAGCTGGTCCCGACCCAATAATCAAAGTTTTTATTCGCTCTATTTTCTCAGACATATTCAATTTCTTCTATAATATTTATAAAGCAAAAGTAGGTTTTTTGCAAAAAACCTTACAGTGAAAGTTATAAAAAGTTATTATGGCAGAATAGACTTGTAAAATGATAAACATCATACAATCGTACGTAATGTTTTCCGTAATTTTAAGGGTATTAGTTATGATGATTGGATGTACTTGAAAATAGCACTTATAATTTATCTTGTAATTGCCATAGGTATGGTGCTTAGCCTATTGGTCAACGGCATAAAACCGGCCAAAACATTGGCATGGCTCCTGACCATATTCACCATTCCCATAGGAGGAATTCTCCTGTACTGGATGATAGGACGAAACAGAAGAAAATACTCATGGAAAGATTTACAGGAAGACAAGGCCATAAAGGAATATTTAGAAAAAATAGGTTATGAACAAAGGTTAGAACGTCCAGTTATTGAAAAATTTGGAATTTCCAATAGACTATCGAATCTTATAGAAAAGAACTCAGGCTTTAAAGCAACTGGAAGAAATGAGGTCGTTCTTTTAAAAAATGGTAAAGCTACATTTGATGCCATTTTCAAAGCTCTGGAAGCCGCCGATAAATACATTTATCTTTTATATTACATTTTTGAGGAAGGCGAGCTCGCCAAACGCCTTATGATACTCTTTCGGGAAAAAATAAAAAAAGGAGTAAAAGTCAAAATCATTTATGATGGCGTCGGGAGCTATACCCTAAGCAAGAAATATTTAAAAGAACTAAAATCAATTGGTGTCGAGGTAAACCCTTTTTTGCCTTTTAGATGGGGTAGGTTTTTGTCGTCTATCAATTATCGAAACCACAGAAAAATCATTATTGTCGATGGTGAGGTGGCCTTTACAGGTGGGATAAATATCTCTGATAAATATCTAAAAGGCGATTTGGTTCTGGGCAATTGGCACGACATGCATTTACAGTTAAAAGGACCCTCGGTATTAGATTTACAAGTGGTCTTTGTCATAGATTGGTTTTTGGTCTCTGGGGATAAATCAGAATTAAGAGTCAAACTACCCTCCACCTCCCAGCACATAGAAAATAAGATTGTACAAATTGTCTACGGAGGTCCCGATGACTACTTCTCCCCCATTGGGCAGGCCTATTTTTCGCTTATCAACAATGCAAAAAAATACGTGTATATAACCAACCCGTATGTTATACCAGGGACCGCTATTTTAAAAGCCCTTGAGGTTGCTGCCAATAGTGGCGTAGATGTAAGGTTATTGATTTCAGAAAAAACGGACAGTGTCTTGGTACAATGGAGTGTCCGATCTTATTTTGAATCGTTATTAAGAGCAGGGGTCAAAATTTATTTGTTCCCTGATGGGTTTTTACACAGTAAAATAATTGTATCTGACGACGAAGTCGTTTCTGTTGGTACTGCCAATATGGACATTCGCAGCTTTGAACAGAATTACGAGGTCAACGCCATGGTCTATGATCGCGAAACCGCTGAACTGCTAATGCAGGAGTTCCTGCAAGAGGCTGGTCAAAGTATTCAGGTAGATTATGGCACCTTCGAAAATCGACCTTATCTCGATAAACTTAAAGAAGGGTTTGCCAAAGTCTTTAGTCCTTTATTATAAAATCAATGTGCCCTTAGCTGATTGATTTTTCGTTTCTTTTCTAAAGATGAGATCCTGCTCTTCCATTGCCAGAACAACTAATTTTATATAGTCATCAATGGTTTTTTTAACATTAATAGGGTCGGATATATCAATAGAACTCCTCCATATTAATTCCCTTTTCTTTTCAACGCAAATGCAGTACAATGAAGTTTCCGTATGATAAATTGAATAATCTTCATAATATTCTGAATCATAATAAATATTTTGGTGCTGTAAATAATCCTCTTCAAACCCTCCATAATATTCATCCAAATTGGCCATTGACTTTCTAAAAGATTCTATATTTTCCATGCCCACTACTTTGGTAAACAAAATGGCGTCAAAATCTTTGTCCAACAATTGTTGTTCCACTGCCGCCAATTCTTCCTCAGACCTTTCAGATGAAGTGAACTCAACGTCAAATAAATCTATACTCCGCATTGATTTCACTCCCCGCTTTTTAAACTCCCTATACAATTTAGTCTCATATGCCTCCCTTGCATCCATATTTTGGGTCATCCCCACTAACAATACCTTTTCGGCATGGAAAAGAACAATATCCGGGTTCTTCCAATTTTCAACCAATTCGACGGAAGAACAGCCCATTAACGCCATCAATAGTATTACAATCCATTTTTTCATGCTCCCATTTTAATTAAATTTCAACTCAATAATCTCTTTTGCTTTTCTTTCTTCATGACTTCAGATATCATTTTGAACAAGCTTCCTTTTAACCTTCGATATTCAGTTACGTATTTGTCAATAGTGAATATTAAATCCCTATGTGTTTCTGTATATGCTTTTTCCATTTTTGGTTGATCTACATCATCGAGCATTATAAATAACTGATTCTCATGAACCTGTACCTTTTTCAACAATAGTCCAACTTCCAACTCAGAATTTGAAATTGCCGTGATTAAGATTCTACTTTCCTCGAAAATTCCAAGGCTCGTTATTTGCAACGTATAGGACCTAACCAAATCGTTAAGGAACATTTGTTCATCCTTGATAAATTTCAATTCAGAAATCCATTCCAAGGAAGTTTGATGCATTTCATCAGGGCTTTTCCATTCCAAATATCTGTAGATTTGTTTTTTTGTTTTCATTTTCAATTATTTTAGTAGGTAACGCAGCACTCAATAAATTGATTATCTTGACTTTGACTCATTCCCCTATTTCTATTCTAATTTATTGTATTTATAACCCAATCGAAATGACCTATATCAGTCCGTCTACGAAGGAAATTTATACCAAACCATCTCATTCCCTCTGGTTGTTGTCTTTGGGAGTAATTTTAAATCTATTGGTTTTTAAAACCTAACAGATTATCACCTTCAAATTCAATGTGGTTTTCGCTGTTTTAAAATGCCACCCGCATAATTAAAAACCTCGGTTTTAAGATTCTGGAATGTTTCTATACAGTTTACAGCTTCCGCCTTTATTTTTTTATGTTTTTGGTAATAGGTCATATCGAAATTAGTATCTGTACATTCCATCATACCCCCTAGATCCCTCTCGTGCCGGGCAATCATCTTTACAACATCCTGCCTATAGGCCTTGGCTTTGCCCAATCTAGATTGATAATCCCGTAATCGTTCAAATAGGTTGGGAGTATTTGGCTCAAAAATATAAGAGTTAAGCAAACGGTCAATGAACATAAGCTCATCTTGCATTAAGCACAAATGCGATTTCCATTGTTGGGAATCCCAATGTAATTCTTCACCTTTTTTTACCTGTTTCTCTTTTGTGAATTTGTTTTGCATCACCATGATCATCTAGTTTATGTAAAACTATCGATGACTTTTGTGGGTAACAATGACGCAGATCAGTTGATTGATCAAACCATTACATCTATTTGTTCATATAATTTGGGGATATGTATATGCCAATTGAGTTCATCAGTGATTTTATTCCTAAATGCATCTAACACAATAGGCTCTCCGTGGACTAAAAAAACTTTTTCCGGAATATTCTTTATTCCCTTTAGCCAGTGCATTAGTTCAGATTGGTCAGCATGGGCCGAAAGACTTTCCAAATGGGCAATTTCAGCCTTTACTTTGTAGTACTTTCCGAACAATTTCAGCTTGTCGGCCCCATCTAAAAGTTTTCTTCCCCGGGTTCCTTCAGCTTGGTAACCCACTAAAAGAACTGTTGTTCTTACCTTATCTATCAACTGTTTTAAATAAGTAAGTACTCTTCCCCCAGTTACCATTCCGCTTCCAGCAATCACGATTTTTGGACGTGGATCATCTATGGTTTCCCAGGTTTCCTTGTAGGAGCTTATTATTGTGACATGGGCACACATAGCCTCGTATTCCTTTTTTGATAGTTTGTGCCAATCAGGAAATTGTTCGAATACCGATAACACATTAGTGCCCATAGGACTATCCACAAAAATGGGAATGTTGGGGATTTTATTTTTTTTATAGAGTAGGTATAATTGATACATTAAAGATTGTAGTCGCTCAACAGCGAAAGAGGGTATAATCAAATTGCCCCTTTGATGGACCGTTTTATGGATCAGTTTAATTAGTATGTCCTCTATTTGTTCTTGTGGATGGTTTTTATTCCCGTACGTACTTTCAACAAACAGATAGTCGGCCCACTCTGGTTGGTCTGGAGGAGATAATAGCAGATCTTCCTGCCTCCCAATATCTCCTGAGAAAACAAATAGTTTGCTAAAAATTTCCAATTCAATAAAAGTCGCCCCTAGGATATGGCCATTGTATTTGTTTCTAAGCCGTATATTAGGCGAAAGGGTTATCCATTCTCCTTTTACGATAGATCTAAATAATCCCATTGTCTTTTTCACTTCCTTCGCTGTATAAAAGGGTAAAGCAGGTTTGTGTTTGCTATACCCGCCTTTATTAGCTTCTTCGGCTTCTTCCTCATTTATTTTGGCGCTGTCCTTAAGAATAATACCTGTTATTGCCAAGGTTGGCGGAGTTCCCAAAATTTTACCATGAAACCCTTCTTTGACCAGTCTTGGCAAATAGCCCGTATGATCCAAATGTCCGTGGGTCAGCAAAACAACATCCAACTTACTTGCATCAATAGGCAATGGCGTCCAATTGGATTGTCTAAGTTCTTTTAATCCTTGGAACATCCCACAATCGATCATAAGGTTGAGCTCGGTGGTTTCTACATAAAATTTAGAACCTGTGACCGTTCCTGAAGCTCCTAAAAAATGGATTTTAACTGTATTCATAGGCTCAACAATTGCGTAGCAGGTGTAGTTCGTTCCTTATTTTTTTCTTTCTGGCCGCTGAGATGTCCAAATGATCAAGAAAAAAACTATCCTTTAATAATTGCCGGCAAAGCACAACATCCCTACTCAATAAAAACTGTTTTTCCTGTGAGCTTAATACTGTTGATACGGTAATAGGATATAATCCTAACCTATCAATTCTATCTTTTAAGCTGTCACCCTTAGGAAGGTCCCAACTCAATAAGTACAGGTTCACACATTTACCATAACTAATGGCATCCTGTGTAAAGCGCGTGTTTGTTACCACCCAACCCTTATCCAAGACGGCAATACCACTTTTTTCACTTTCCCAATATCCCTTTATATCATTGTACCTAGAGTGAATATAAAGAGGAACCTTTACATTGCACTTACGCCCTTCCTCTCCATGAAACTTGCATTCAATGGCGGTAAGGAGTTCATTTTTATTGGCAATAATATCTACCTCATGTGTAACACAATTGCCTTGCATAACCTTACCCACTTCCGTAGTATAACCAGAATATCGTAAAATAGCCGCAACGAACTTTTCAAAAGGAAAGCCAGTGGGTCCCAATTCGTATATCGCTTTTTTTAATTTGTACTTTGAAGCAAAGACAGACTTTTTCTTTTTAAGCAAAGTGAAAGTCCTATTATATATTTCCTTTGTTGTAATACCTTGGTACAGTTCATCCCTTACTTGATCAACAATTTGATTTACAAGATTTTCATCGGCACCACTTCGTTGTAATGACCTTCGCAATTTTGTCAACGAGAATCTTGTCCTTTCTCCCGACGACTTTACTATTTGAAAATCTTCAACATCCATAGTGGATTATTTTATTTGCATTAAGAAAACTAATGACAGCGCCAACATAAAACCTTGGTTTTAATGAACTCGTTTGTCAAAGAAATCCTTTACCAATTTCTTTATTTGATTATGGGTCATGCTATCCACCTTGGTAACCGTCTTTATCTTGGCGGCAAGTATCGGGTGGTTTTCATCCAAGAATTTTTTAAACTTTTTGAGAGCTTCAGCAGGCCCGAATAGAGCAATGGCATCCGCTTTTTTTATAGCGTTTTCCAAATTCTTGAAGTATATTCTATGTTGATGCTTTTTCCTTTCCAAATATTTACTGTCCTGAACAACATCCTGTGGTCCCCATTTTGCCGTTTTTGTGCCTGCACCACCCTTGGGACGATACACCTCTATATTGGAGGATAGGGTCTCAAACTTTTCTAATCCCTCGACAAGTGTTACGACATGTGCCTTCTCCTTATCCAACCAAATACCAATATTTTTCATAATATAAGTTTTATGTACAGTTCTAAATTGGTAATTTATTCGGATTAACACAATGATGGCAATCAGTTGACCTCTGGTATCACCAAAAAAGGAATGTCTATGTTAAAAGTCAACTTTTTGATAATGGCCTCACGTAGTAAATTCTCTAAAAAACCATGTTGATAATTGACCATGGCAAGCATACCAATGCCCAATTCATCTAAAAAAACCTGAATCACCTCTGTCTTGCTTGCAAAATTCGGCATCCAATGTAGCGAATTCTCAGTGGTACCTAAATATGTTCTCAATGTTCTAAGGTTTCCTTCTTGATGACTGGTCAGATGTTCTTCTTCATTGATATGAACCACCCTAACAGCAGAGCCACAAAGTGTTGCCATTTCTTTTAGGGGCCCAAGAACCTCAGCATCATAGGGCATTTTATAGTTTGTAGCAAATGCAATCTCATAGGGCATCTTAAAATCAGCGGTCTCAGGAACGGCCAGAATTGGGCATTTCTTTGTTGAAGCCATGGTCTTGGTAGTCGCACTACCCAAAAATACTCCTAATCCACCCGTACTGCCTTTGTTGCCCATCACGACCAAATCTATATTAAAATCATAAATAACATTGGAAATGGCCTCGACCAAATCCGTTTTCTTAGAAATCAATTTATACTTGTGCTTGGGACCCTTATTGTCTAAATTTATTCTATGAAAGGTATGTTTCAACTCCTCATTGGATTCATCGCTAAGCTGCTCCAATAACCCTTTACGTATTCCATTGCCATTACCATTGTCTATACTTCTACTTATGAGAGGTGTACTTTCGCTATAGGTATTCAATAGATAGAAATTGCATGTTTTACTTTTAAAAAGTCTTGATGCATAATATAGGGCGTTATAAGCATTTTCAGAGAAATCGGTAGGAACAAGTATGTTTTTCATTTTTAATTGTTTTTATGTGAGGGTATCACCATAAAAGGAATACCAACATGAAATCCCATTTTTTTGATAATTGGTTCAATAAATAGGCGTTCTAAAAAAGTATGCCTGTTTTGTATCATTACCAAGAAGTTGATTTCCTGCTCTAACTGAAAATTATTAATTGCAGTGATCACTCCTTGGTTGGGAAGCCCATGGAACCTATTTGCAACACCCTCGAGCATACGGTCCAGTTTCACTTTGTTCTTCTGCTGTATTTCGCTTAAGTCATAGCCGCTTAAGACGTGCATTACGGCTATTTTTGAGCGATGGTCTTTGGCAATATCCAACACCTCTTTCAACTGTTCTTTTTGATAATCGATTTCCAAATCTGTTGGAAACAGGATAGCTTTGGGCTCTATATAATCCAAATTTGGAGGAATGGCAATAACGGGACAGCAGCTCTTCTTGATTACGTGAACCGTATTGGTGCCTATAAGTATCTCCTTTGCTCCGGTGGCCCCTTGGGTACCCATGATGACCAAGTTAGCATTTTCATTCTTGGAAGTTTCAACAATTTCATCTACCAAAGTATTAAATGCAGAGTGCTCTATAAAAATATGTCGCTTATTATTAAATTCGCTTGTCAAGCGATTTCTCATTTCTTTTAATTGGGTCAATGAATTTTCCTGGTATATATCGCCTAGGCCTATTAGTCCTGGACTATGTAGAACGTACTCGGCCTGATAGATTGCCGGGGTATACGTATTCATTAGATAAAAGGTGCATTCCTGGTTCTTGAACAACTCAAGTGCAAAACAGATAGCATGATAGGAATAGTCTGAAAAATCGGTAGGTAGGATTATACGTTTCATTTTTCAAGGTTTTAGGTTCATCGAAATAAATTTTGCATTACCAAAAAAGGAATCTTTATATGCAGTCCAATTTTGTCGATTGTTGATTGGTACAGCATGTCCTCCAAATAGGAATGGCGAGAGTTTACCAAGATCAACATGTTTATATCATTATGAACAATATATTTGGTGATAGCAATAGTTTTATCCATCTCATGAGTGGTTTCAAAAATCAAATTTGCCTTAGGCAGACAATTCCTTAATAACTCTTGATTGTCTTCCTGTCGAAGTGAAAGCTTTTTCACTGGATCAATGTAAAGCATATGTATATTAGATCTGAATGAACCCGACATATCACATAAAAGCTTTAATTCTCTTTTTTTGTAAGGCACTAAATAATTGGTGGGAAAAAGGACTTCTTTGGGCGTATGGTATTTAAATCCTTCGGGAATGGCCAATACAGGGGAGTTAGTATACTTTAAAACTTGTAAAGTATTACTGCCAAATGTAATACTTCGATCATTGGTCTCTCCTCGTGTAGCCATAACAACTATATCCATATTCTCCTGATTCACCAAATCATTGACCTCATCTATCAAAGATCCAAATGCAGCGATAGAATTGTACTTATGATTGGGGTTCGGATATAGTTGTTTAACTTCCTTAAGGACTTTATTAAGTTTTTTTTCAGCATTTAGGCCAGTTACCTCCTTTAATTCATCCAAAAAACTTCGTTTCATCACCCTGTCCTTTTGATATACCTCATCGGCATAGGCATGCATGATGAAGATTTCGCTTTTTTCATATTTAAATACCTGGCAGGCATATTCTAAAGCGTTAAAGGCGTTTTTAGAAAAATCGGTGGGAACCAAAATCTTTCTCATAATGCAGGATGAATTGATTTACCTAAAGTTAAACCGGACCAGACGCATAAACTATGATATTGGTCAGTTTGGATAAAGGTCTATTTTAGTATCTTGCCACGATAAAGATACAACATGAAGGGTAGTTTTAAGAAAATAATCGCATCGGAAACCCCCATTCTGGTAGACTTCTTTGCCGATTGGTGCGGACCCTGTAAAATGTTGGCACCCATTCTTAAGGATGTCAAAGATGAACTGGGAAGCAACGTGAAAATTGTAAAAATAGATGTGGATAAAAACCAATCGATAGCTACCAAATATCAAGTCAAAGGTGTGCCGACAATGCTATTGTTCAAAAATGGAAAGCTGGTCTGGCGGCAATCTGGTGTACTCCAAAAAAAAGATATCATCCAAGTTATTCAGTCCCAAAATTGAAAATTACAACCTCCTATTCATGTAAGACCAAAAAGGGAATATCAGTGTGATAGCTTATTTGTTCAACTTTAGGCTTAAAAAGAATGCGTTGGAAAAAATTAAGGTTTTTGGCGACCATGGCAATAATATCTATATCTCTGCTTTCTATAAAACATTGTACCGCGGTTTCGAGGTCTGTACCGGTAAGTGAATGAAAACTATGCTCAACATCCTTTAAGTAATCATCTAAAAAAGATTTATTGTTCAATTGCTCTTCACTTAATTGTTCTCCTCTTTTTGATATATGCAAAACGCGTAAAACCGATGTATTCATGGCGACCATTTCAAGCAACGCGTCCAAGACCTTTAGGTCATAACCCAAATGGTAATCTGTCGGTAGTGCTATTTCCTC
>JAGLKG010000256.1 GCA_023141835.1 Maribacter sp.
GGGATTCTGGAACAAGGTTAAAATCGCCCGTTAGGATCAAAGGTAAATCTCCAGCCAATTCATTGGATTTTTCTTTTAATAATTTGGCACTTTCAATGCGTGCTTGTTTTCCTCTGTGATCAAAATGGGTATTCATAAAGATAAATTGCTTTCCAGAAGTTTCATCTAGTAGTACGGCCCAAGTTACAATTCTTTCCAAGGCCGCATCCCAGCCCTTACTTACCTTTTCTGGTGTTTCGCTTAACCAAAAAGTTCCACTTTTTATTTCTTTAAACCTATCTTCCCTATAGAAAATTGGGGAAAACTCCCCTTTATCCTTGCCATCCTCACGACCTACACCAATAGTTTTATATTGCTTTAGGTTTTCTTTTAAATAGTCCAGTTGGTTAATCAAAACCTCTTGCATCCCAACAATATCCAAATCGTAAAAATTGATCATCCTTACGACATTTTCTTTTCGATGGTGCCAATTTTGTTTGCCATCTTCAGGGTTATCGTATCTAATATTAAAAGACATCGCGTTTATGACCTCAACTTTTTGGGCAAATGAAATGGATGTAAACATCAACATTTGCACTACTATCAAGACATGTTTTTTCATAAAAAGGTTTTTAAATTTAATAACTACTGGTCTAGGCAACTCAAGGTATTGCTTCGTATTGTTTAATCATAGTATCGCTTCATTTATCTACTAAAATGGTAGCTGCCAAAGTGCATTATTTTATGTATTCCACCAAAAGTAAAAGCGGGCAAGTAATTGCCCGCTTTTTGTAATAAAACTCAAACTAACTCAAACTAACTTCGTATTAATATCCAGCGTTTTGAACTAAGTAACCTTCGAGAATTGAAGCACCATCAACTGCGGTTTGCGGAATTGGGAATAAACGTTTCTGTGGGTCAGAGTTTGTTTTTTCTGTATAAGAGTCCTCATACTTTCCAAATCTAATCATATCAGTACGTCTTTGGAATTCCCAATAAAATTCAAAGCCACGCTCGCGATACAAAATATCAAGATCCATTGCATCAAGTGGTGGAGCAGTATGTCTCGCTGTTCTAGAGGCTCTAACAATGTTTACATCAGCAAGTGAACCACCAGCATCTCCAAGTCGTAATTTTGCCTCTGCCCGCATCATAAACATATCGGCATAACGAAGTACTACCAAATCCGCCTGTCCTTTATTTCTTCCAGAATCAGATGTTTTACTGAATTCATATTTTTCTACTCTGTACCCATTACTATGCGCACTATATGTAGTAAAATCAACTTCCAAGGAATGAAAAACTGGATCACCTACTTCAGACCTATGATTAATTACTAAGTCAATTACGTAATCTTCCCCGTTACATCGCTCAAATGGATCATTGTCCTTCTCGTGTTGTAAACCATATAAGAATCCTCTATAAATACCTCTATTAGGTTCATAATCCTCAAGACTTATACAGTGTGGTTCCTGAAGTAAGTTTGCCTGATGAAATCTTGGATCCGCATCTGCAGGATCTGTTGCCCCATAGGCATCTACCCAAGTTTGATAAAAATCTGAAGTAATGGCTGCGGCATCTGTTCCAT
This sequence comes from Maribacter sp., assembly GCA_023141835.1. Lineage (GTDB taxonomy): Bacteria > Bacteroidota > Bacteroidia > Flavobacteriales > Flavobacteriaceae > Maribacter_A. The sequence continues at coordinate 1,568 of JAGLKG010000256.1, forward strand.
TGGCACCTGGGTGTTCTGGACGAGGGAAAAAATCTCCAGACATCGAGAAATAAGCCATACGGTTGTGTCCGCCTAAATCTGCGCGTTGATCTATAGCAAATATCAACTCTGTATTCGTATGATTTTCGTCATCAAATATTTCAAAATATTCTGCAGAGAGTGCGTGTTCACCAGAGTTAATAACTTGGTTTGTATATTGGATAACGGCATTCATATCTGCATCTCCAAAGTTAGGCGTTCCATAAGGGTCCCTATATACAGGCGCATTTAAGTGAATTCTGGCTAATAAAGCCCAAACCCCTGTTTTTGTCATTCTACCTGGACCTACGGCCGTGGTAGTCGATAAATTGGGTTCAGCAGCCGTCAATTCACTTATCAAATAATCAACTGCTTCACCACCTCTAAGGATTACAGATTGATCATCAATATTGTCCTTGACGAATACCAATCCAAATGCATCCAATAAGATATGGTTATAAAGAGCTCTCATCGCTCTGGCTTCTGCCAAATATACAACGGCTTGAGGGTCCGTTTCTGCTAAGGGAATTAAAGCATTCATCGCACTAACCGCTCTGGCTAAATGTTTAGTGACTCCATTCCAAACATCTTTCATGATGGAGTTTCCAGGCGTCATGGCATGACGATATAAATCTGAAAATTTACCTCCATCACCCCAATCAGTACCACCTCTATAAGGCAGTATGGCCTCATCTGTCGAAATTTCCTGCATGGAAAAATATTTAGTATGCCTCCATATATCATCATTTGTTTTTGCATACACAGGTGCCAAAGCTGCCACAGCTTCATCAATTCCTTCGGTACTAGGATTCAAAGATTCGTCTAAGACATTCTCTTCAAGATCCGTACAATTCCAATTAAACAACATGCTGCCCAACAGCAATGTTAATGTTAACTTGTTTTTCATATATCTAATTTTTTTTATTAAAATGTAAGATTAAGACCAAACACAAAGGTTTTTGCTTTTGGATAAGCGAATTTATCGATACCAAAGGATTGAATCCCCCCGGTTGAACTATCCGTATTTACCTCAGGATCATACCCATCGTAATCAGTGATTACAAATAGATTTTGTCCTGTAAAGGTTAGTCGTAATTCTTGCAACCAGCTTGCGGCCCAAGGCATAGCTTCCGTATCAAACGAGTATCCCACGGTCATATTACTTAATCTCAAGAAAGAACCGTCTTTCAAATACCGTGTAGAAACCGCTGCTGCATTTATGATACTTTCTTCTGGAAATTCAGTGGCTATAGCTGTTGTATTATTTGATTTAGCCAATAGTGTTTTGTAAAAACTACCCATAGCCGTATGATCATAAATTTCATTTCCGGATACTCCATTGAAATTCATATTCAAGTCAAATCTCTTATAGTTTAAATTTGCATAAAAATTATAGGTCATATCAGGTAAAGCGCTTCCAACAATGGTTCTATCCTTTTCAGTGATTTCACCATCACCATCAGTATCTGCAAAATCCGAAAGACCGTCAGAATTAATGCCGTTAAATGTTTGCATATAAAAAGAACCAATGGGTTCACCGCTCACAAATCCGTTAATGGTAGCATCCGTAAGTCCTTGACCGGAAGCAGATCCCGTAGTTACAATAGTAAAAGGAGAATCTTTTACCTCGTTGTTTATGAAGGTGGCATTGGCACCAAACCCATACGAAAGTCCATCTGCATTTTGTTTGGAATAATCCAGTGCTACTTCAACACCTTTATTCACAACAGTCATGTCAGGTACATTTGTCCAATAGGTTGGAGCTGGTACAATAGGATCTACTGGTACTACCTCCAATAAAATATTATCGGATACTTTATGGAAATAATCTACCGTACCGGAAAGGGCACCGTTAAATAATCCGAAATCTACCCCAACGTTGGATTGCGTTGAAACTTCCCATTGAATATCAGGATTCGCAAAACGCGTATACTCAGATCCTACAGGGTACGCTCCATTCTGATCAATCGGATAACTGACACTGCTAGAGTTACTGACCGAGAAAGAAGCTTTGGTGATTTTTCCAGGAATTTCTTGATTTCCTGTTTGTCCCCAACCTGCTCTTAGTTTTAAGTTACTAAAGGGTGAAGATGCCATAAAGTCCTCTTCTGAAATTGTCCAACCTCCAGCAAATGAAGGAAATACCCCATATTTATTGTTTTCACCAAACTTAGACGAACCATCAGCTCTAACGGTAGCTGTGAGTAAGTATTTACCCTTATAACTCCAATTGGCTCTACCAAAGAAAGATTGTAATTCGTCTTCAAATGTACTTCCAGCAGGTCTATGGTCGCTTATATTAGTATCACCACCCAAACCAGGATTGTTACGAGGTTCTATCCCTGTATCAGCAGGAAATTCATCTATGGACCAGCTACTTTGTCGAAAAAAGGTCTTTTGATATGAATGACCACCCAAAATACTTAGGTTGTGTTCTTCAACATCAAAGGTGTAGGTCAAATAGTTTTCAATTAAGTTGTTTTCATATTTACCAAATGTTTGTCTTAAAAAACCTAAATCATTACGCTCACTATTGGCAATAGTTTGTTGATCTCTATCTGATGATCTATTCTCGTAACCCACATTTAATTTATAAACCAAACCATCTATAATTTCAAAAGAAGGTGCTACATTGATTAAAACTCTTCGAGATTCAGAAAAGTCTCCATTATATTTATTATGTAGCAAAGGATTGTTCCAAATTAGAGGATTATTAATTTCTCCATCGGCCGTATAGGCATCAAATGTAGGGTTGGTCCTATATCCTACATTATTATTTCTAGATTGCTCGGTAATCGTCGTATTTAAATTATAATCAATCTTCAAACGATCGTTCAATAATTTTTGGGTCACATTAATTCTGGCACTTGTTCTTTTTAAATCAGAATTATGTACAATCCCTTCTTGATCCTGAACACCTAAAGAAGCATAATAATTTAAGTTATTGGTCCCGCCTGATAAAACCAAATTGTGATTTTGGGTAATACCGTCACGTGTTAATTCGTCTTGCCAGTCCGTGGAACCACCTCCATCTATAAGCTCATTCCCAGGAATTGCTGCCACTTGCTGACGGAATTCATCGGCACTAAACACAGGTAATTTACGAGCTAAGGTAGAAATCCCTAGATTGGAAGATAGCGATATTTGTGAGCGCCCTGCTTTTCCTTTTTTGGTCGTAATAATTACAACACCATTGGCTCCTCTAGAACCATAAATAGCGGTTGCAGAAGCATCTTTTAAAATATCAATGGTTTCAATATCATCTGGGTTGATAAAGTTCAAAGGACTTCCTCCTGAACCTGTACCTGCCAATCCTAATGGAAAACCATCCAATACAAATAACGGTCCTGCTCCTGCACGAATAGTTCCTTGTCCACGAATTACGATACGTTGACCACTACCAGGCTCACCACTTGAAGAAGTAACATTAACACCAGCAGCTTTTCCTTGAATAAGCTGTCCAGCATTATTCACGACCCCTTTGTTGAAGTCATCACTTGTAACACGTTTAACAGAACCTGTTACATCCTTGATTTTTTGCGTTCCGTAACCTACAACCACCACTTCTTCCAAACTGCTGGCATCCGTTTGCATTTGAATAGCAATCGTTTCTCTTCCATTTACAGCTACTTCCTGTGTGGCAAAACCAATATACGAAACTACCAAAGTGGCATTTGCATCGGCAATGGTCATGGAGAAATTACCGTC
>JAGLKG010000257.1 GCA_023141835.1 Maribacter sp.
AAAAATGGAAGTAACAAATAAGGGCGAAGGAGCCCAATTAATGCCATTTGTGCTTAGCAATCCAATTTAAAATCGTATCTTTTATAGCTTCCTCCCTTTTTTACCTATGGCAAATAAGTCATAAAGCAGCAGTTGTTAACCTTAATTTTTTTGAAGAAAATGGATTGATCCAATGAAATAGTGTATTTCAGCCTAGGAGTTCTCATTGTAGTTATAGCTATTTTGGTTACGGCCTATGTGGTGAAAAATGCAAAAGAAAAGGGCGTTGATTTCGAGGCACGAAAAATCCGATTTGCAGCAGTGACCTTTACAGGCATTATGGTTTTGGTACTATTCACGGCAATATTGGCCTTCGCCGATCCAAGCGACAGTACAACTGGAAAAGGCATGGCCATATTTGAAAAAACATTGACCAGTTTATCGCCCATAGCCGGTGGAATTATCGGTTATTTATTTTCGGCCAAGAGGAAATAATATAACAGGTATGGGTTTATTCAATACCTACCCTACCCGCCCTTGGCGGGCGCTATTTTACCCTTAATGCTACACCGGCCTAGAAATATAAATTTTATCCCATAAAAAAAGAAGGATAAGAATTATAAGCTGGTAAACAGCAACTATTATGAGCTTTGGATCTACTTCCAGGATAAGGCGACTAGGGTTAAAGTCGACAACTGCCCTCGGAATGATTACCCTACCTCTAGATTCACCCTTACTCAACCTTGCTCCCTTTAGATTAATTGGCTATATTTCGATATATAACAACGCACAAGGCAAAAAGAGAACCATTCACCCTATGAACCTAAACTAAATGAAGCCAAAGACGCGCCCATCCATACCATTTTATCTGCTATTTCTAACTCTTTTGTACTGTTCGTCTTCCCTTCAACTAAGGGGCCAGGAAAATAGTGTCGAAAATCCTTTTTTCTCCTTCAATACAGGTATTAAGAGCGGAGGATATGACACCTTGGAAGAACAAGCTGAACTTCTTAAGAATCTAGGGTATGATGGAGTGGAAAAAGAAGGCCTCGATGGTTTTGCAGAGATGCAACAGGCCATGAACAACGACGGACTTGCCATATATACCAATTATGTTAGGGTGGACTTGGATAATACCGAGCAGCCTTATGACCCGGAGCTATTCACTGTTTTAAAAAAAATAGAGGGTAAACCCACTATGATATGGTTGCATGTGGTCAGTAAAAAATATAAACCTTCTTCCATAGAAAATGACGCCTTGGCGGTACCTATTTTACAGGAAATAGCAGACAAAGCTGCAACATATGGGGTAAAAGTAATGCTATACCCCCATATCAATTTCTGGATTGAATGTGCCGAAGATGCTATTAGGGTAAGTAAAAAAGTGAACCGAAGAAATTTGGGTATGACCTTTAATCTCTGTCATTTTTTGGCGCACTCCCATCGAGAAAAACTAGATCCGTTGGAAAAATTCCCTGAATTGGCCAAACAGTCCATCCCCTATTTATTTGCCATAAGTTTTAACGGTGCCGATATAAAGCCGACCTCCGAGAACATTTGGAAATCGTTTATTCAACCCTTGGGCGATGGCAATTATGACACCTATGCCTATCTAAAGACTTTTTTGGATTTGGGATTTAAAGGTCCCGTTGGGCTACAAACCTATGGGATTCAACAACCGAGTAATCTACATCTGAAAAAATCAATAGCCACTTGGCAGGATTTTAAAAAGAAATATGCTTCTAGTAAATAGAACATTGATCCTAAAAAACCCATCTTTGAATACCTAGGTAGCCACTGTAGGTCAATGCATATGAATGGTCCCAAAGCAGCGGCTATTTTGCCACAAAAAAATTAGATATATGAATCATAGGTTTCAAAAAATAGGTCAAAAAACAATGGTTTTGTCGTTTTTAATAAGCATGGCCGCTGTACTAAATGCGCAAGACCTTCATTTTCCGGATAGTCCATCTTGGGCACATTCCGGTAAAATGAAGAAAGTATCACTATTCAATGGAACCGATTTAAGCCAATGGAAAGTTGTAGGCTTTGGGGAATGGCAGGTCGAGAATGGTCTTATGGTCGGTACAAAGAGCAAAACAGATACCGAATGGGGCCATTTGGTAAGCAAGGCCAAATTTAAAGATGCCATCATTCGACTAGAATATAAGGTAAACGAAGGGAATAGTGGGGTCTATGTGCGAAGCTCCGTGGGAGGAGACTTCGAATGCCTTGGGGTTCAGGTCGATGCCGGGTCTAACGATGGTTCTTGTATGGTCGTGGGTGAAAAGGAATGGCATTGGTTAAAAAACAGTCCAGTAGATAAAGGTCAGGCCAAATTGGGCAAGTGGAACACTATGGTCATTTACCTGAAAGGAAGCAATATAAGGACGGTGGTCAACGGTAAACAAATTAGTGAATATATAGATCTTCCTGAGGTGGATCTACCTACCAAGGGAAAAATAGCGTTTCAATTACATCAGGGCGATTACGCCAATAAAATATATGTTAAGGCGGTAGACGTATTTATTCCAAAATAAAAAAGACAAATTTCAGCGAAAACCTATGAATGATTTAAGAAAACAAAAGACAATGAAAAAATATTTTAAAAAGGCAATGCGTTCAACAGGAGTCATAGTTACATTATTTATGGTTGCGGTCCTGAGTGGTCAAGAAACTAAAAAGGTCGGTGTTGGCACCAAAGCACCAAAAAATGCTGAAGTGCTTTTTGATGGTTCCAGGGACCTATTGGATAAAAAATGGACCTATTGGGAGGGTCCTAGATTGGCTGCCGAATTGCCCTTAAAATGGCAAATCGAAAAAGACCCCGTAGATGAGGGCACTGTGGTCAACAGCAATGACCCTTCTGCTGCTGGGGGAAAATATGGCGCAGCGGATATGGTGACCAAGACCAAATTCCGTGATTTTAGACTTCACATAGAATTTTTTGTGGTCAAAGAAGGGGGCAATAGTGGCGTTTACCTTCAAAACCGTTATGAAATCCAAGTATTGGACGGAGACAAGACCAAACACGGTATGGGGGCCGTTATCAATGAAACTGAATCTCCCTACCATGCGTATAACGGCATCGGAAAATGGAATGCCTATGACGTTACTTTTCGTGCGGCACGATTTAAAAATGGGGTTCGGTCGGAAAAGGCCAGGGTCACCCTTTATTTTAATGGCCAAAAAGCACATAGCAATGTAGCCATCAATAAAGTTTGGGGTGGCATAAATTCCGGTCTGGATGGAGGAGGCGAGCTTACAGATACGCCAGGGGGACTGAAATTGCAAGCAGAAGGACATGATGTCCTGTATCGGAATATTTGGATCAAAGCCTTGGAGTTAACAAAGGCTGAGACTGATTTTTAAGGGAATCACGGGAATTAATATAGTAATTTGGAGGCGATAAAATCCATTATAAACAATCGCACATCTTACTCTTTAAATATTTTTCATAACGCTGGTCAAGATTACAGTCATTGCATACATCACTTAATTTACGCCAAGTAGTAGGTGATATATTACAGAATACATAGTATTGATAATCTTCCAAGGTCTTATATTGCACATCCAATTTGTATTGAAAACCGGAATTTTTTCCCTTGGACATTGCAACTATAGCATAAATAGCCCCCTGATAGTCATAGGCCCATACTTCTTTAAAATAGCTGAATTTTCTAGAATCGGCTTCTATCCGGATATTGCCAAATTGAGTCCCTTCTTGTTTTAAGTAGGGTATTAATTGATTACAATACTTAATATCCGATATTCGATTTACCTTAGGTAGTAAGGTTTCATTGGAAGCCTCTTTTTTAACGGGCTTATTTTTAAGGGTTTTATTTTCGGTAACAGCCAGTTTGGTATTGGCATTGGGCCCTTTGTGTGTAGCGTGGCACTTAAAGTCGCCCCCCCCTTCTGCACAGGCTTCCTTCATGGCCTTTTCGTAATAGTTGCATAGGGCAAGTGCGCCAGCATCAGCGGTATCTTCAAGATTAGTACAATCGCATTGTAAGGAGGCACAATCTTCTTGGGAAAAACCGGATGTACCTAATAAACACAAGGCTCCGAGAACAAGACCAAATTTTAACTTTTTCATATTAGGTAATTTGTTTGGTTATATATACTTACTATGTTGATAGCCAATATCCGGGTTATTTATTGTCTGGTTGTACAATCAAAAGGTGTACTACCCCCATCACCTCTCCCATTATCGCAAGGTGTATCCCTGTGGGTACCATCATTGCAACCCGCTTGAAACCACCATCCATCGACCAAGTGGGAAATAGTTCCGTACGAAATACTGCTTCTTGGTACTTTACTTGGATCCGCAGGCCGAGCATCGGAACTAAATACCCGAATCCATGCACTAAGTACAGGAGCGGCCACCGCTAAACTTTCCCCAGGGCCTACCGACATAAACTGATTAATTTCCCCTGTTTTTAAATTTTTAAATTGGCCACCTCCGGCATTCATAAAAACCAAATATTTTCCTTTATGGGCATCGCAGGATCCATCATTGGAATTCATAAGTGTACCCTGCGCCCAATTGGGTGGAACGGGAATCTTAATTTCCTCAACTTTTCCTTCTACCTCAAAGCTGGTTTTGGCCAATAAATTTTCGAACATACCTTCTCCCGATCGGTTCGGAGGGGTCATTAATACCACTCGAATTTGATATTGTCCGGGTTTCATCTTATCAAAATTCACGACCCCAGATGGGGGAATACTCATTTCCGCCAAGAAGAATTTCTTTTCCGCAACCCCCGATGAAGCTTCCGCTAAAGTAAGGGCCCATTGTCTACCCTGTAATTCATTGGGCAGCTTCACCGCATAATTCACTTCTATTTCTTCTTCCTTAGTGTAGACTGGTTTGGCTGTTTCCACATAAATATCGGGCTTGTCATCCTCCAATTCAGATAGTCGTACCTCTACATCGGTGATGGTCCCAGGAGAAACCGAGATATTTTCTTTTTCAACCTCTTCCCCAGCTACAGAAAACATGAGGTTATAGTTGCCGGAAGGAAGATCAAAATATTGATCAAAACCCTCCGATGTATACAATAAATTTCCACCCTCGTAGATCAATACCAAATACTTGGCTGGTTTATCTTCCCTATCAAATGCCTTCATTTGTAGTCTTCCGTAGTGATTGGAAGAGACTATGGTATCTGTTTCATTGGTGAATTTCACATTAGTGAGCTCACTATCTGCTATATAATCCGAGATATAGTCCAATTTAACTTTATATATTCCCGGAGTCACCTTTTGCGTAAGCTCTGGAAAAATATAGGTTTGCTTTCCATCTCCACCGACCAATTCCATTGTGGCCGGAACTTTTTCAGAAATGCCGTTCATAGCAATGAATTTTACTTTTGCGGTTTCCAAAACCTCTTTATTGGTCTCTTCATTACTAAAGGAAAGTATGGGTTCGGCAAAGGGGTCTTCTTGTGCCAATGCTTTTTCTTCTTCATCGGCCTTGTCCATAAACTCCTTTAAGGATTTACCAAGTCGTTCTTTTTCCTCTTCCTTTGATTTGATCAGGTTATCCAATTTAATGTCATCTGGATGTCGTTCCTTATCATTACTAAGACTTTTGGCATGTTCATCTACTTTGTAGAATTCCTCAAATTCCTTTAGCTCCTTCCTTATGGCAATGCGCCTATCTGAAAGCTTCTTTGGAAACGGGGCCCCCAGTTCCCTTAGAATCCGAACGCGTTCATCCAATCCTGCCAATTCACTTTCCAATTGTTCGGCCTTGTCCCAATCTTTTCGCAAGTATTTTGATCCCAAGTGGTCTCGGCGTCCTTTTTCCTTTTTCAGCTCGATCAATTCATTGTTGACCCAATCCATCTTTTCCGCAGTCTTTTTCGCTGCTGTGGCAGGGCCCATTGCAAAGGCCAAACGTGCTTGTTCTTCCTCAAACCTTCTTTGACTTGCCAACATGCCGCGTGTACGTCGTAGGTCACCGCCTATAGGCCCGTTGCCGTCAGTGGCTGCTTCTGCCATTCCAGATTCGTACAGACCTTCTGTTCCAGGCAGTCCGTTCATGATCATTTTGGAAAATTTTCGGAGGCCTTCATCTGCCCTACCTTCTCCTCCGCCAATTTTTTCCAACGCCTTTCTAAGTTCTGCCGGGTTTTTTCTTGCTTTTACCAAGATTTCAGCATCCTTGCTCAAGGATGCATAAGGTTCTTTGGAAAGGTCCACTCCTTTTAATTTCAGCGCCAATACGGCGCGCTCGGCATACTTGCCAACTGCGGCCGTTGCTTCAACGGCCGATTCGCCCTTTTCATTGAATCCGTTCATATGATGGGTCATCATCATGATTTGGTCGCGTAAAAAGCCATCCAATTGACGATCGCTATAATCAAAGCCTTCTTTTTTTAATTGTTCCCTATTAAAATCAGGATTGTTAATCATATCCCTCATAGACATTTTCTTGGCCTGTCCGCGGTTTACTACAACATCCAAGCCCGTAAAAGAGGCATAGGTCTCTACGCCTTCCCGAAGGGCATACCCCCAATCCCGCTCTATTTCGGCAGCAAGTAAATCCCTGCGTTTCTCCATTTCACCTGCCCTTTCTGGAATGGTATTGTCGATTTGTTTTTGAAGTTGACTAAGCTCAAACTCCTTGGCCGCAATAGCCTCCGTTCTTCGCCCATATAGGTTGTCCCTGGCAAGGGTTGCCAAATCAGATTGATTGTTTTTAAGACTGGGGTCATTAGCAACCAAATTGTTCATTTCCGTCCTTAATTCGGTATCGGCAACTTTCAAGGAACGGTCGGAAACCATAAATTGCCTTTTTAGTAAGTCTCTTTGTGCCGCATCTGTATTTTTGTACAGGTTTTTTTTATACTTTTTTCGTTGCCCTTTATTCATATGGAGCATTGCCGCAGCATGGGAATTGGCCTCAACAGCCTCTTCATGCGATAAGTTGGCCCGTAGTACCTCAGCTTCGGTCAAACCTCCAAATTCTTTGGTCGCCATGGTTTTATTCAGACGTCCACTTAACCGTAATGTATTTTTAATGGTTGGAAAAACATCGATATATTCGTTTACATCCCAGCTTTGCGCAGAAGTCGCAGGGGTCTTGGCACCATTGGCCCTATTGCGATAGGTTTCTTTTAAATATTTACGTACAAAATCGCTTTTTATGGATCGATCCATATCGCTGGTAAGGTTATTGGAACCAGGGGTAATAGGCTCTGTATTTATATCTCTAAGTCGATTCGTGTACTTTTCTCTGTTTTCTGCATTGGCCAACATGTATTCGTTACTGCCCTTTTCCATTGTGGCACTAATCTCAGCTGCTTTGGCTTCATAGATTCCTTTTACATCCCTTCGGGCCGCTACTTGGGCATCCTTTACAAAGCTTTTGAAACGTTCGTCCCTCCGCTTATTGATCATTGCCATTACCGGTCGCAGTTCGGGGCGGTCGGCATACAACATTATCATATCGCCCCAAGTTATTTCGCCAGATTCCAGGGACTTGGTCAAACGATCCGTCATTTTCTCGGTCCCCAATCTATCGGAACCATAATTTGCGTTTAACCTTTCTGTGGAACTCAAGGGAAATGCTTTAGCGATTTCCAGTCCCTTAACATAGTCCTCACCGCCTATATCCTTAAACCGTTGCTCGGCCTCCTTATAACGTTGGCCAAGCCGATCGATATTATTTTGGCCCTTAGCGAGGTCCTTGATCCATTTTGGCAACTTCACCTTTTGGGTTGTGGAGGAGGCTGCCTTGGAAATAGTACCATTTACAAGTCCGCTAAAAAAATCCTCATAGGTAAGTTCGGAATTACCATCTGATTTGCTATACAGGGTCTGTAAGGAAGTTTCTACAGCCAGGCCCATGCTTTTTTTAACAAAAGTTTCTAGCTTTGGAATATTTATGGGAGCCATAAGCGCTTCGGAGAACACCTCCGTTGCCTTTCCCGCTCCTTCCAAGGTTCCGGCAAGTAGGGTAGACTCAATAAGCAATTTTTCTACATCGACTTTTTTGTTGTCAATGTATTCAAAAGTTGCATCGGTACCCATCCCCACTAAAATATCGGCTGCCTTGGAACCTCCTATCACAGTTCGTTCCGCAGCTCCTAGACCCTTGAGCAAAACACCTACCCTGCCGGCCGCAAATTCGGGAACGGCAACTGAGGCCAGTGCAGTGGCCATATTTTTACCACTTATACTATTAATCCAGTGCGAACCTGGCAGGTTAAGATCGTTCTGAAGGTTTGAAATGCTACCTATGGGTGGAAATACATACTTCTCACCGCCTAAGCCATCTGGAACAATATAATGTTCATTCTTCAGAAGCATGTAATGTTCTGTTTCCTTTAGGTCTTCCGGGTTTGGTGTCTTGGCCATTGCTGTTAAAGCCTCGGCAAAGGCATTGGCCTCCTTGTGGTATTTGGCAATTCTGGCATCTACACTGGCCAATGACATTTCACCTGCTACGCCTGCAATCCTATGGGCATCAGCAGCCCCAACACTCATCTTATATTCTGGGATGAAATCAGTGCGCCATTTGTCTATTTTCTCCTCTTCTTTACGGATAGCATGGGCCAAAGCCAACATATATTCCGGTTTGGTGGTCGTATACCCAGGGTCTAAAAAATCGAGGGCATTATATTCGGGGGTTCCTACAATGTCACTATTAATGTTCTCCGATTGGGTCAGCCTGCCATCTACCCTACCTGTCAATCTTTGCAGCACATTTGATTTCACAGCACGGTCCTTCATCATGTCTGCCATAGTCAGTTCTGCTTCCTTGGCTATTTCAATCCTTAATTTTTCGGTAATGGGATTCCCTTTGGCGTTAACGATTTTTCCATTACTGGCCAGCCTTCGGTATTCATCAATATCAGCCTCCAGTTTTTGGGAACGAAGCCAATTTTCGGCTTCTATTGCGTGGTTATCCCCAAAGGATTTAAATTCCTCTTTTTCCCAATGTAAAAATTCGGCCTTCTTTTTGGCCAGCTCACGTTCTCCGTCAAACCCCCGCTTCACCAAATCTTGAAGGTTTTTCTTTTTATGGTTTTCCCACTCAGACAAGCGAACATCGGTCTTGTTGTTCTTGGCATCCCGTAGCAAATTCCTCATCCTAAGAATATCTCCCTTACCATCCTTTCTGACCCGGCTATGTGCAGCAACCGTCATTTCATATTCCAAACGAGATGTTCTCAGCAGTCCTTCTGACATGGCATAGGCTTTTGCCTTGTCCTCATAGGAGGATGCTTCCCTTAAACTTTGGGCCAGTAGCTTCCTTGCTAGTTCCTGTTGTCTTTCATAATTCTCCTTGGCCTCCTGGCTTCTGTCATATAGGTAATCCTTAGTAGTAGGTTGGGATGTCTGCCCTTTTTGTCTTGATTTTGCTTTTGCAATAATTTCAGCAGAAAGTATTTGCCTATAGTTTGATTCTGCTTGGGAAAGCCTTTGATACGATTCTTTTAGAGTATAAAGATATAATTGGTAATCCGGGTTATGTTCGCCCAGTAATCTATATACATTGTCGAATCCGTCTGGAGAAAATTTCTTTTTGGCATTGATCTCTGCAATTAACTGCTTAACCAATTTGCGCTGTTTTTCTTTTTCAACGGCAATTTTATCGAGATTTTCATTTTGGGAATAGACAACATCTGGTTGGCCAAGACAAAGGACCAACAACCCAAGAATGACCCAGAACTGTTTCTTTAAGAATTTTTTTTTCATGACCCCCATTTTTGAATAGAAAAGATAGTTTTCCGTTTGGGCGACTTTCAAAGGTTTTATGCGCCTTCATTTTACCCAAAGGGATACTGGATCTTTATCAAAAAATCCATCCATACTATTTTTGTTATAACAAGAATGAATGGCAGTGTTTAGTCAGGGAACCGATAGTTATTGGTATTCTTCTAAATATACTAAGTATTGTCTACTTAATCAAATAAAATAGGTTCTGGAAATTCAATAAATGGCATAGTATATCGACAACTATCATTTTTGATTATACCCATAAAGTTATAGGCACTGGAACGAATGTTTATACTCCTCTACTCAATTCTTAGAACGAATTCAATTGAACGTAAGCCGTTTTTACGGTAGTAATTTCATCAGACAAATCAGTCCAAGCGAAATATACCTTGTCTTCGACAAGTTCCATCTGGGGGAAACCTGTTTTCCTTGAGGAATCTAACCTACATATAACGACAGGGGTTGATTTCTTTCCTGATTTGTGAACTTTTACCGCTTTTAATTGGGCTTCATT
>JAGLKG010000258.1 GCA_023141835.1 Maribacter sp.
TAGGAACATCACCTCATTCTCTTTTCGGAAAGTGTTCTGAAGCTTCTCCATATTAGTAGACATTATGGGACAGATACTGGGGCAGCGGGTAAAAAAGAAATCAGTGACATAAATTTTATCGTTATAGTCCGATTGGGTGATGACCTTTCCATTTTGATTGATAAGCTTAAAATCTGAGACCGTGTGATTTTCGTTAATACCCTGAATGGTAGCATCAACCAATTCTGGATTAAAATCGATTGGGTTGAAAATGGGTAATTCCGTTTTCTTATTAACGAGTAAGTACATAGCCGCCATAGTGCCAATAACTAGGAGTGTTATGTATGTTATGTTTTTTTTTATGTACCTCATAGCATATCCAAGATTATAATACAGAAGTTTCAATTTCAATATTGGCATGTTGCCAAGCGGAATCAAACTCAGATTTGATCGTCTTGGCCTCCTCTAATTTACCCTGTGCCTTAAGGGTTTGATAAAGGCCCATTAAAGACCAACCATTTTGGCGCAATACATCCAAGTCTTCCTGGTAAATTTTTTCAGCCTCTTCGTATTTTTTGTTTTTCAGCAATACGGCACCCAAGTTTTGCCTTGTGGGAATGTGCCATGCGGCAGGTTCCGTATAAACCAAATTATCTTCTAGGATTACGGCATTCTCTAAGTGATCAATAGCTTTTTGTGTATTGCCTCTCAATGCCTCCAATTCTCCGGCCACAACTTCATATGCTATTTTTGCAATATGATCAGAAGTGTTGTTCATGGTAGCAATCAAGGTTTCTAATTCAGGGTCTTTTTTAAGTGTAGCTATGGCATCTAATTCTTCTTGAGCCTCCTTTGCATTGCCTTTTCTTACAAAGGCTATTCCTCTAGCGTAATGACGAATAAGATTTAAGTGTTTTATTGTGGATTTAGGTTCAGGAATGGTCAGAATTTCATTCCATTTGCCAAAACGGGTATATGCCAGCATAGGGGTTGAGGCAAAATCTTGAAGAAAAGGTAATTCCAAAAATTCACCAAAGGGGACCTTTTCGGCTGTCTTTTTAGCTGCATCAATAGCGACTTTACTATCTCCTAATAAACTTGCCGAGGACCATAGAAAATGAATGTTATGAGGGTAATAGGCTAGGGGATACAACCCTTGTGAAAAGCACTGCGCTATATAGTCTTCATCGGCCAAAATTGCTGCTTGATTCACTTTTACGGCATCTAAATATCTGCCAACACGAATATAGATATGTGACGGCATGTGCACTATATGTCCGGCACCTGGCATTAATGAAGCCAATTGATCGGCACTTGGAACCCCAAGATCAGGATAGGGCAATTCAACCATATGAATGTAATAATGGTGCCCTCCTGGGTTCTCTGGCTCAAGCGCAATGGATCTTTCAAGTGCTGCTTTCGCCGCTTTGATATTTGGAGAAGGATTTCCATCCATGTCCCAATAGTTCCATGGCACGGTATTCATCACAGATGCAGCATACAAAATTTGTACATTGGCATCTTTGGGATATTTTTTAGCCACTTGGGTCATTGCTTGCATATAGGCCATATTCAACTCGTCAACATCTTTGGTCAGATCTTGGCTATAACGGGCGGATAATGCTTCAATGAGTGCTTGTTCTTTTGAAGTTGATTTAGACGCCATTCGTCTTGCTTTTGTCATGGCCTCATTGATCTTATTCTTGCGTTCATCAGTCGGTAATGGGTCATTAATATTTGGTCCCAAAGCAAAAGCCTGGCCCCAATAGGTCATTGCAGCGGTGGGATCTAATCTCGCAGCTTCCATAAAAGATCGATGTCCTTCTGCATGGTTAAAAGCATAGGATAGCTTTACACCCTGATTAAAAAAAGCCTTTGCCCTTTCATTCTTGGAGGAAATAGGAAAGTTTAAATTCCCTAAATTTTCAAATAAAGGGGAAATCTGCTGGGTAGTATCCACTACATTCAACAAAAATTTGGTGGGTGTGCACTTAACAAAACTAAAAGAGGCTTTTTGATAATTCTTAGTTGTTTCAGAAGAATTGTTTTTTGTCAAAAAATGGACGGCAGTTAATAATCCTAGTGCTACAATAGCTAGGCCAAATTTCGTTTTCATAATGCTTATATTAAGGTGTTGTATGTGCTTTACAATTATAAATTAATTAAATCAGCTTGATTGTTGAACAAATAATCTTGCTTCCCCTAACTCCGGTCGCGTACTATTGGAGTCTTTAGTCAGTTCAATAAGTTCCGTATAGTGATATAAAGCTTTTTCATGATTACCTGCTTGTTTAGCAGCAACGGCGGCGCCGTAAAGGCCGTTGAACCGGTTAGGACGGTCTTTTAGGTTTTCTTCATAGGCTGCCAAGGCTTCCTCATTTCTCCCCATTTCTAAAAACATGTCGCCCAATAATTCTATGGCTGGTAAAACATCGCCGGGCGTAACAGGGTGCTTGCTTGTGTTTCGTTCTATTTCTGCAGCCTCTTGCATGAGGGAAAGTCCATTTTTTTGGTCGTTTTTTCTAAAACTCAACCATGCCCGTGCTGTTTTAATTTGAATTTCTACTTGTTTGATTTGTATGGACTTTGTACGGTCGTTTTGTGCTTTTAGATTTTGATGCAGCTCTTTTAACACTTCGATTTTTTGTTCAACAGTCTCAAAATCATTCATATGCACTGCTCCCAGTGCTTTGGCAAAATGGTGTATTGCTTCCTGCCAAGGGAATTGTTCCCAGTTTAAATCTATCTCTTGTAATTCAAGGTTAGCTGCTCGCTCCCAGTTTTTATTTTCAAGGGCCAATCTTGCAGGTATGGCGGTAATCGGATAGATGGCTGCGGTAATATTGGTAGGATAAAAAGCCCTTAAGTTTTTCATTAGAAGCTGCTGTTTTTCTGCATTTGCGTTATCTCCTTTTTGAAGATAGGCATATACCAAATAATCAGTGGCGTGCAATTCTTCAAAATATGCACCGTTTAATGCTGCAGCATCAGTATAACACCTTGAACTACTAGCCGATAATAAATTGGACTCTATAGACTCTTCCCATATCCCTAATCTTGTGAAAATATGGGAGGGCATATGCTGTGCATGTGAAGAGGAAGGGGCTATTTTGGCATATCGACGTGCCGTTTCTAATCCCTTTTGGGCTAAAATAGGGTTGTCGTAGTTGTGAATGATATAATGTGCAATGCCTGGATGATTGGGATTGGAATCAAAAAGGGCTTCGAGAATCCCCCCTGCTTTCCGTTCATTAAAATAGTCCTTTCCAACACGGTCTCTGGTAGAGTACAAGGCTAAGGAATAAAAAACAGCAGCTTCTATGTCATCCGGATATGTCTTGTATAGCTGTTCCATCTTATTTTCAAAATTTTTGGCTCTTGTTTGGTGATCCAAGGTTTCCCAATGGGTATAAAATGCATCAATGGCATTTATATAATCCCTTTGTTTGTTGTCCATTGACAACCCTTTTGCTATTTCTAATACGCTCGAGCCCCTGATTAAATCTTCTTTGCTAGGTGGGAACCAAGCGGCATGATAAATACTCATGGCAACACCCCAGTAGGCCATGGGACAGTTTGGATCGGCATCGATGACCTTTACAAATGCTTTTTCTGATTCACTGTATTGAAAGGAATGTAACAAGGCAACGGCCATATCAAAAGTAGCTCTGGTCTCATAATTGCAAGAGAGTGAAAATTTTAATTCTCCAAATTGTCCGTCACCGCATAATAGCAGCTCACCCCTTTTGAAATCAATAGAGGCTAAGGCAGGGTTAGGTGTATTGTTCTTACATCCCAAAAGGACCAGAATCATTATAAGTGCCAAATAAATTATGTTTGATTTCATATCTCTTGATTTTAACTTCAATTGTGCTAACGCAACGTTATTATAGATAACTCAACCACCACTTATCTCGATTACTACTTTTGTAAGTATTATACCAACTGCATATGGGATACAATCCAATAATTAAGATTATCCAGATTAGATAAACGACCCATAGCCCAAAACCATACCCTTGAAGCTCAGGTTGCATGGTAACCCAAAGGTCTATGACCATGTCAGAAGCACTGAACCCTGTTAAAGTTGCGGTTACTAAAGCGATTAGGTGTATTACATAAATATGTACTATGTAAAAGAACATTGGAACACGGCCAATGACAATCAGTTTGTCGAAAAATGCTCCTTTCCATTTTTCCGCAAGGGCCAAAAAAGCAATGGAAGGGCCTATGGTAATAAGCAGGTACATCAAAGATGGAGGGTACTTGGTGACATTAAAGAACGACATTAGCGTAAAGCTGATAGAATCATGGGAAGACCAGAAATAAGGGTCTCCATATAGGTTTAAAACTCGTAACACGAAAAAAACAGCCGTTATTCCCAACCCTATCTGATACATTTTTTTTATTCTTGCTCGGCTGTCAACGGAAGGCTTATACAATTCCCCAAAGTAATATCCCAGCGGCATTACAAAAACCCAAGGGATTATAGGGTAGCCTACAAAAAACTGAATATCTGCTATGCTTATGATATTCTGTACATGAAGAAAGGTCCATATATTTGTTGTAATAGTTTCAGTTGGCGCAAAAGAATCAAATGCATTATGACCGGCAATGACCAGTACCGATAGTACGATGATCGGTTTTTTGGGCAGATATATAAAACCGGCCAGACAAATCATGCCCAGACCCAGTATCCAAATGACCTGTAACAAAAGTATGGAGTAATCCAGTTGAAATAACCAGGCCAATTTTATAATGGTCAACTCTACTATTATGAGCCAAACACCTCTTTTTAATAGCCATTTTGAAAGTGATTTTTTGTCCCGGCGTTGGCCGACAAAAAAAGCTGATGTTCCTGCTAAAAAAACAAATACCGGTGCACAGAAATGGGTAACGAACCGCGTAAAAAACAACCATCCGTTAGTTTGTGTCACATCGGTAGGGTCAAAGAAAAAAGCATCAAAGTGAAAATAATCACGTACATGGTCCAATGCCATGATTACCATGACTAGGCCTCTAAGCAAGTCAATGGATTTTATTCTTTCTTTAGTGGTTGTATTCATTATTTTGATTTATAAGTTCTTGATGCGTTGCAGCACCTACGCTAACTACGATTTCTATTATCTGCTTAATATCTTTTTCTGAAGTCCTGAAGTTTACAATACATCCTCTTAAACAATACTTTTCTTGAATTATAGCATTGGATAAAAACACTTCACCTCCTTGTTGCAGATTGTCTAGTAGCGTCTCATTTAAAGTGTTCAAATAACTCGCTCTTTTGGCACTTTTCGTAGGAAGGCCTTTTGTTGGTATATACCTAAGCGTAGTTATGCTCAAATTCTGTGTCATGGCCTCCAATTCTGGATGATTTGTGGCTAACTCAAATAGTAGCTTGGCCAATTCGATATCCTCACCTATCATTTTCTTATAGCCATTACTACCGATCTGTTGTAAAGCCATCCAAACTTTTAGCGCTCTGAACCCTCGAGAGTTTTGTAAACCGTATTCATAAAAATTCAATGATTGACCTTCTTCTTCCTTACTGAAATTGTAATATTCAGGGTGTGAGCTATAAGTGTCTGTCAGATGTTTGGGGTTTTTAACCAAGGTACAACCAGCTTCAAGTGGAGCATATAACCATTTATGGGGGTCGAGTGCAATGGAATCTGCTGATTCAATGCCCTCGAATATGCCCTTCAATTTAGGAATAATAGCTGCTGGAGCACCATAGGCACCATCAATATGAAACCACAAATTATGCTTTTCACAAATTGAGGCTATTTCTTTCAGGTTATCGACAACTCCCGTGCTAACGTCACCTGCAGTTCCCACTACCATAAAAGGGGTATATCCATCTTTTTGATCTTGCTGTATGGTCTTGGATAGCATAGTATTGTCCAACCTATTTTCTGAATCAGTGGAAATCCAACGAACTGATCTTGACCCTTGACCAAACAATATAGCGGCTTTTTCAACCCATGTGTGCGTAGTCTTGGAGCAATAGGCAACAAGGTTTGAGTTGGAATTATGTAGTCCTTCTTCTTTTAGGTTCTTAGGCGCTTTTGCTGTGCGAGCAGCCAAATATGCCGTAAAATTGGCCATATTTCCACCGCTGACCAGAATACCTCCATAACTTGGTGAAACACCAATGAATTCAGCCAGCCACCTTACTGTTTGTTTTTCAATTTCAGTAGCTATTGGGCTCAAAATTTGCGCACCTACGTTGGGATTTGTAGCAGCAGCCAGCATATCGGCCAACACACCTATCGGAGCCGGGGAAGACGTAATATATCCCATAAATTTGGGATGTCCATTAAAGAGCGAGTGGTTAAGTAATAGCGCTGTGGTTTTAGTGATAATAGCCTCAGCAGAAAGGCCATTTTCCGGTAAGCCGGAATTGCCAACTAATTTTTGCAATTGTAAAGGTGATTCTCCTTGTGTGATCGGATATTCCTCAATGGTATCAAAGAAATGGGCAATGGTGTCAATTAATTGATACCCAATTTTTCTAAATTCTTCTTTGCCAATTTCAATAGGTGTTTCCCGATACTTTGTTTTATCTACTACTTTCCCCATATATTATTCTCCTGACTTAGCCATGGACTGCCCAATATTATTGAGCGGTCTTTGGATCGATTATTGTTCCTACCTGATTAACAACATTGGCAGGAAAACCTCCTTGTTTTGCATGTTCGCGAATCATCTTTTCATTGAGAGCTGTATGTATAGACACAATAAATTTTATCACCGGTTACATAGCTGTGCAACTACTGGATTTCTGGGCCCATCTTTTCCAAAACGGCACAAAAAGTTTGGGAGATTCCTTTGAGTTGTTCTTGCGTCAAATTTCCAGCTCCCGGAAGTTCTCTTTCAATGACATACATGTTATGTTTTTCCGATAATGTTTCTGGCCGTATTTTTTTTATATTAATACTTCTTTATACAAAATGCCAATAGCGATAATCAATACCATCCACCCGAAGAATTTTTTAAGTTGCGCACTATTGATATAAGTAGAAAGATAAATTCCAAGGTATGTGCCAACGACCGAAATTAGTGTGAACGCTCCTAAAAAGGACCAATTTATTTCCAAATGACCCAAATCACCCATAAAGCCAATCAAAGATTTTAGGGCGATAATAAACATTGATGTGGCCACAGCCTTTTTCATGGGTAGTTTCACCAATAATACCAATACAGGTATGATAAGAAATCCCCCTCCTATTCCAACCAAGCCAGTAAATGATCCAATTAGTATGCCCTGAAAAATCATCATGGGATAATTATATCCGTTTGGTAAAAATCCCTTAGAGGGCAGCTTACTTTTACGGAGCATCGAAATGGCTGAAAAGAGCATTAAAATGGCCAATAAAACCATAATGGCCATGTCTTTGGTTGCCACAAAGCCCTTAAATGCCATTAGTTCAGTAGGTATTATTGGGAGTATATACTTTCGAACCACATAAATGGCTATAAATGCTGGAATGGCAAAAACAAAAGCTATTCTAAAATCGACCAATCCTGCCCTCCAGTTTCTTAAGGCCCCAATCGATGCGGAGGTGCCGACAACAAAAAGCGAATAGGCAGTAGTTGTAACCGGACTAATGTGGAACAAATAGGCAAAAATGGGGATTGCAATCACTGAACCCCCACTGCCCATTATTCCCAAAACCAAGCCAACGGTCAATGCCCCTGAAAAGCCGATAATCTGTATTATTTCCATTTTGAACCTAAAAAATCAATATGTACAGGGTTCGACCCCAGGGCTTTGTATCCATTTGCGTTTGTCTCTCAGATGGTTGTCGACTATTGCCCTTCTTTGATATAGCCCCAACCTTTTTCCTGTTTTTGAATA